>JAUNVN010000003.1 GCA_030537655.1 Bowdeniella nasicola
TTGACTGATTCAATGACCTGTATTTGCGCCGCCTTTAGTTCTTCGACAGATTCCTTGCCATCGATCAAATTTTCCGGGGGTTCAATGATGCTCGGGTAAACGATTTTGGATCGTCGAAGCTGATTTAGCGCTTGATTGTTTTTGGTTTCTTCAAGATATTCATTAATTGCCGCTCTTGCTTTCACGGCAAAATCCTTTGTAATCTTTTGAAAACAGGTTGGACAAGTCGACCCTTTGTCCGCGAAGATTGTGCTCAAGCGTGCTGTTAATTCGTTTGTAGAAACGTTACTGTTGCGTACTATCTCTTGGAGTGATTCTCCTTTACTGCGGTGAGATCCCGATGTTTGGCTGACAAGGGCAATCAAACGCGCGATTTTCTGAATATCCTGAGGTGTCTGAGTTTCGGGATGGATCCAACTGATCGGCTGGGCGTCCTCAAGCTTATTTAGAGTCTCGATGCATTTGTTGTATTTTTCCCATAGGTCGTCAATATTCGTGTCTGATTTATTCCTTGCCTTTCGAATTATCGCATCCGCTATGTGCTGTTCCAGCCTTGCGTATTGCCCGTCGCTGCGATAATCGCTAGTCCGTTTCCGCCAGGAGGTCAGAGATTTTTGAGTATCTCTTAAAGAGTTCTTCACCTCGTTCTCGCGTTTTTTGACGGTTTCTGCGGCCTTGCTGTGACTCTTTTTTTGATTGTCAAGCTCTTTATGCTTTGAGTCCAGCCGCGCAGTTAGTTTTGCTTCTTTATTCGCGTCTGCCGCTGCCTTTCCTAGCAACACTATAAGCCCGAGTTCAGCCGACTCTTCTTGTCGGAGATTTTCGTCAATATACTCCTCGTTAAACACGTATATGTTTGACGTATCATCGCTTCCGGAGCAGGGCGTATCGTTTTCATCCAAGAATTCTAGGTCGACCCCGGGGGTAGCCAGTGCGCGCGCAATGCAGCTTTTTCCCGATCCGTTCCCTCCGTACACTAGGTGCGATTTCAGGTAAGCAAGTTTGGTGCGCCCAGAGGTTTGTGCCTCAGTCGCTTTGCCCAACAGAGCGAGATTGACCTTTTCTTTACAATGAGGCAATCTCAACCGTATAGATCGAATTTCATTTACAGCTACCAATTAGTCGTCGCTTTCAGTCGCGTAGCCCTCTGATGTCAGGATACTAAAACGCGTCATTGAGGGCGCTTTCTTCGTCCCTCGAACGTTGGTGCAGAAAGCATGCGGGTCTGCTTTCGTTGTCAGGGGTCACCATGTTCACGCGCGTTTGTTGATTTCCGTGGATCGGAACCAGATTGGGTGCACCCCACCGGCTCGCCGGTAATATTTAAGGGAGGCTCCGTACTTATGATCACTCCTGTGGAGGTGCTGAGGCGGGCAATAACCACTTTTGTGGGATCATCGCTAATCTTCAGATGCGGAAGTCGGCGTGCAGGTTGTCCTGTAAGCACTGGTGTATACGTTTGAGCTTTTGTATTCATGAATAGTTACAGCACAGTCGTCTGCCTCGACATAACGGTGAACAATGATAATATTTTAGCGTCGCTTTTCGGTTTCGGCAGTAGTCAATCACTTCCTGCTAGTTCACTCAGAATGCTTCCAAGAAACTTGACTCAGTTGGAAATAGGATTGTTAATCGCGTGAGTTGGCGTTGAGGTGGGATGCGTTTTCCGACTCGGCTGTTAAGACATGACCGGTTGTTTATTGTTGTGATCGCACCAGGTTGCAGCGAGCTCGCTGGGGCGTTGGGAGTGAAACCCTGAGTTTAGAGAGTGTTCGTTGTAGCGCTTTGATCGCCAGCTTCACGTGGGGCCCGCCCCTCATCGTTGGAGAAGTTATCGGCTCTTCACTAATAACGCTTTAGGTAGGTGTCCCAAGGTGGGTGTTTTTCGGTCCGCGTAGATGTCGAGGCCTTCAAAGCCTGGACTGTCGCGGATTGAGCCGTGATTTACGTTGCCACATGCAGGGAGCTGCATTCTCCGGTCTGACACGGGTATCTCGCAGCGGAAGCTACTTCAGTCCCACCCCAATAGACCGAGTGATGTGACGCTGGAAGATCAAGAACAGCACGACCAGCGGAGCGAGCGCAAGCGTTGTCGCTGCCATCACGAGTGTCCAGTTGGAGGAATACTGGGTTTGCAGTGCCGAAGTGGCAACCGTGAGCACATGCCATTCTTTCCTCGGTGCGATCACTTTTGGCCACATGAAGTTATTCCAGTGCGTCACCACCGTGATCAGCAGCAATGTGGCGAGGATTGGTTTATTCATCGGTACGACGATGTGCCACAGTCGCCGCAAAATTCCGGCACCGTCGAGCTTGGCCGCATCGAGGATCTCACTGGGCATGGAGCGGAAGTTTTCTCGCAGCAAGAAGATCGCATAGGGCGAGCCGAACATGAATGGGATCACCAGAGCCCAAAACGTATTCTTTAACCCAACTTCGGTCATCATGACGTAAAGCGGAATGATCGTGACGACCGCCGGCACCATGAGCGTGGAGAGGTAGATCCAAAACAGTGCGTCACGGCCCGGGAATTTCAGGGTGGCGAATGCGTAGGCCGCAAGAATGGAAGAAAACATCTGACCTACGACCATGACGATCACGACCTGGGCGGTCACGGCGATGGGGACCCAGAAATTGTGACTGCCGGTAAACAGGGCGGTGAAATTCTCGGTGGTGATTGGATCTGGGGGAGTAAGCGGTGGCTGGGTTGCGAATTGGCGCGGCGTTTTTAGCGCAGTCATCACCGAGAAGAGGAATGGTGCGATGACCATGATTGCCGAGGCGAGCAGGAAGGTATAGGTGAGCAGGTTTGCAAACCAGTGCTGGCGTTTCATCACTTTGCCCCTAGCTCATGTCGTAGGTAATTTTGCCGGAAAAGAATCGCTGTTGGATCACGGTGATGGCCACAAGCACGATAAATAGACACACCGCAATAGCAGAGGCAGCGCCAATGTGATTGGTGACGAAGGCTTCCTGGTAGATTCGCGCTGCGATCACATCGGTGGAGCCAAAGGGATAGCCGCTGGCTGAGCCGGTCAGACCATACACGAGGTCGAAAACCTGGAAGGAGGAGATCACCGAGGTGACGGTGACGAAAAACATCGTCGGCATCAGCAGCGGGATCGTGATCGAAAACAGCATCCGCACCGGTCCCGCGCCATCGATCCTGGCCGCTTCGTAGACCTGTTCGGGGATTTGTTGCAGCCCGGCGAGAAAAAACAGGGAGATATAACCAACGGTTGACCACACTGAGACGAATGCGACCGCGGGTAGGGCCAGGTGCGGGTCACTCATCCATTCGATCCGCCTGCCAAGGATTGTATTTAGCGCCCCGGTGGACGGGTCGAAAATCCACCGCCACACCACGCCCAGTGCGAGTGGAGCACATACCCACGGCAGCACGTACAGTACGCGCATCATCTTTGTGCCCGGCAGTTTCCGGTTCAGCGCAATTGCCAGTAGCAACCCGAGCGCAATTGACGTGGGGATGGCCATGAGCGTGAACTTTGCAGTCACCCACAGTGAGTTCAGCAGTCGCGCATCGCGAAAGAGATCTCGATAGTGGTCGAGCCCCACAAATGTGGGGGCGGAGAGGAGGTTCCATTGAAAAAAGGACAGCACAATCACCACGGCGACCGGTAGCAGTAAGAACACTCCGACGCCGATAAATGACGGGATTAGAAGTGCGTAAGCACTGGCGGTTTCGCGTCGGCGCGCGCGGCGATATCCGGCCCGTTGCGACGCGGTGATCACACTCGTGGACACGCCTTCCTCCCTCTATCTGCCCCCGGTTGGCGGCGGTGGTCCCGTGATTATAATTGCGGAACTCTTCGTGTGTTGCCACGTTAACTGCGGATTAAAACCACGCTCCACACACCGAGGACACATTAACCCGCCAGCCGGACGGCGATGATAATTGCGGACCAGGCCGCACGCGCACCGCCCCACCCAGGTTGGTGGCGGCTCTGGGGCATCGGCTGGCAGACGCACCGCTGCGCTTCCGCCGAGACGACGGGCATGGGCCTGCCAGCGAGGACCGTGTCCCGCTTTCGCTCCTGCCAGGGCATGGGCGACCTCATGGATCACCGTGTCTTTTGCGAGCTCGTCATCATAGAGCGCCATTAAAATCCGCGAGACAGAAATATGGCGGCGCGTGTAGTTGCAATACCCACCGCGCCGTTTCGCGCGGTCAAATCCAAAGGTCCAATTGCGGGCTAGGCGCCTGCCGCTCAATCCTTCCTGGCGCATGAGTCTCTCCGCGAAGATGCGCAACTCCTGCAGATCCATCTCGGTCTCCCTACAGTGCCGCCAGGCGCCGGCGGATGCGTTTAACACTGACTTTTTCGCGAGTACCGAGCTGTTGAGCAAAGAGGCTGACCCGTAACTCTTCAATCAGCCAGCGGATCTCAACGAACGCCGCTTCACGCTGTAAATCCAGGGGCAGCGCCGCGGCGGCGCTCACGGCCTGATCGTATTCGTCCTGCAGTTCCTTTACCTGCCAGGCAGCGGCCTGATCGGCATGCACATTTGTCGCCGCGCGCTGCAGCCGGATCGTTGCTGCGTGGAGGTAGCGCGGAATTTCGGGCAGCCATGCCGGGCTGGTGGCGGCAATAAACCCGGGGTAGACGAGGTCCGCGGCCTGATCGCGCACATCTTGTACCGTATGCAACAAGGAGAGTGAATTACTCGATTTCACGGCAGATTCGAGCTCCCGGTGGCGCGTTAAGATCGCCACCACATCCACCAGCAGCCGGTAGATCGCATCCTCGACGCGATCGCGTACCCATCCCACCAACTGCCTAAACTGCTCGGGGGTGCGCAATTGCGTTACCGGCGGGCCATCACTGCCAAAGACGTCGGCGGCAGTGGCCTCATCAACGAGTTTTGTCACCGCGGCTAGATGTGCGTCATCAACCAGCGCGGCCGTGGAGCGGTAGGGACTGGCTGCGAGGGTTGCCGCTTCCACGCCCCGCCAACGCGAGGTAATCCGTTCCAGTGGCAGGCGGGTCTTCGCGGCGACGAGGCGAATCAGCCCGGCGCGATGACGTGCCAGCTGTTCGCCGACATCGGCCAAAATCCGCAGATGTGCCGCAAATGGGCGGTCCGCATCAATCGCGGTGGCAGGTACCAATGCGGGATAGCCACGCACCGTTAGGCCCTGCGCGGTGGTGGTTGAAATCGATGCGGGGAGCGCAGCGGCGGGAAAGTCGGTGAGGTTTTCTTGTTCAGCCAGCTCGCTCACACGTGCTTTTCCACCCGGCTGGATCCCCGGGTGCTTAGCGCGCGTGGATGTGCGGGCAGGTGGGGGCTTTGCGAATGCAGCGCGCACCGCATCGGCCACCGCGCTGCGTGTGGTTGGTGCGAGCTCGCGTTGCAGCGCCGCCAAGTCATCTCCGGTGGCGACCACTTTGCCATCCTTACCGGTGACACGGAAGGTAATCCGCAAATGTGCGGGTAGCCGGTCTAGATCGATGTCATCGACCGGCACCGCGATCCCGGTGACCTGTTGAGCCAGGCGCGCAAAGATCTCAAAGAAACTCGGGGTTTGGGTGCCCTGCTCATCAACGCCCGCAGCCATGTCGGCCCACTCGGGTAGCAGCCCGGCAATCGTATGGGCGGTTGCCGGAGCGGGGACTAAGTGTTTGCGGATCCGTTTGGGTAGTGCTCTGATCGTGGCGATACACAGCTCTTCGAGATAGCCGGGTACCAACCAGGTAAATGCAGCTGGCTGTAACCGCCCGAGGATTGCTGCGGGCACCGTGATGGTGATCCCGTCAGCTGCCTTACCGGGGGAGAACTGGTAGCTGAGCGGCAAGGTGATATCCCCTTGGGTCCACGTGGTGGGGAAGGCCTCATCGGCGACGGTATCCTCGTCGGGCAGCAGTAAGGAACGCGGATAGGTGAGCAGGTCGGGATTATTGCGGCGTTCACGTTTCCACCACTGATGAAAATGCGTCCCAGAGGTGACATTTTCAGGGATCCGCTCGGCAAAAAACTCGGCACGTACCTGCTCATCAGCGACCAGATCGAGGCGGCGGGTACGTTCGGCAAGCTGATAGGCCTGCGCGAGTGCCTTGTCGTTGTGCCGGGTGAAGGCATGCCAACTACGCCATTTCCCTTCCACCAGCGCATTGGCAATGAACATTTCCCGGGCGACCTGGCGCGCGGCTTGTCCGGGAAGTGAATGCAGGGGCACCATCTTGTCGGATACGAGCGTCAGTCCGTAGAGACTCACGGTTTCTTTCACCATCGCCGCTTCATATTTGCGTGACCACACCGGTTCGCTGTAGTGACGCTTGACCAGGTGGGGACCTGCCTTAACCACCCATTCGGGTTGGATGCGGGCGACGGTGCGCGCAAAGAGGCGCGAGGTTTCCACCAGTTCGGCGGCCATCACCCATTCGTAGCGTTTCTTCGCTAATCCTGAGCCGGGCCAGACGAGAAAGTGGGTTCCGCGAGTGCCGGCATAGTCGCGTTTTTGTTCATCCCAGTTGGCAATATTCGACAGTAACCCCACCAGCAGTGCCTGGTGGATAGAGTCGGCTGCCGCGGTGTGGTGGGCCTGGGTGGTTGCGGCACAGGCGCGGGCAACGTCGCCATTGGCATCGATAATCTCGCGCGAGCTGGGCAGCGCGAGCGGACGTAGCCGCAACCCCAGGGGACGAGAGAGTTGCTGGAGTTGACGCACCACGTCCTGCCATTCACGAAATCGCAGGTAGTTGAGGTATTCGTTACGACACAGCCGCCGAAAGGCCGAGGAGCCAAGCAGTTGCTGTTGGGTGCGTAGATAGCGCCACAGGTTCAAATATGCGAGGAAATCAGATTTCGGATCGGTGAAGCGGATATGGAACCGATCGGCCGCTTCGCGCACCTCACTGGGGCGTTCACGCACATCTTGACATGACAGGGCAGCCACAATAATGACTATTTCGCTCGCACAGCCGCGCTGCTTGGCTTCCAACACCATCCGCCCCAGGCGCGGATCGATGGGAAGGCGGGCAAGTTGGCGGCCAATTTTCGTCAGCTGGGGTCGGTTACCACCGGTTTTTAGCGCCCCAATTTCGGTGAGCTGGCCAATCCCATCGCGAACAGCCTTGGCATCGGGGGGATCAACGAAGGGAAAATCGGCAACCGCACCGAGACCAAGGGCTGCCATCTGTAAGATCACGGCGGCCAGGGAGGTGCGGGTGATTTCCGGTTCGGTAAATTCCGGACGCGCATCGTAATCGTCATGGGAATAAAGGCGAATCGCGATTCCGTGTTCGATCCGCCCACATCGCCCCGAACGTTGATTTGCGCTGGCCTGACTGATCGGTTCGATTGGCAGGCGTTGGACTTTCGTGCGGGTAGAAAATCTGGAGATGCGGGCGTTACCCGGATCGATCACATAGCGGATCCCCGGCACGGTCAGTGAGGTTTCCGCGACGTTGGTGGCCAGCACAATGCGGCGTGAGTCGTGCGGCTGGAAAATGCGATGTTGCTCAGCAGCCGAAAGCCGCGCATATAGCGGCAATACCTCAACCGCATCTGGGCGCCGGCCACGACGGCTTCCCTGCCCGGCGGGGAGGTACCGCTCGCCGAGCATATCGGCGAGGGCACTGTCAGCGTCGCGAATATCGGCCTCACCGGCAAGAAATACCAAAATGTCGCCGGGTCCTTCGCCCATCAGTTCACTGGCCGCATCACAAATTCCTTGCACCTGGTCGATGGGCTCGCCACTGTCATCTTCCAGTGGGCGGTAGCGAATCTCGACCGGATAGGTGCGCCCCGAAACTTCAATGACCGGGGCGGGCGTGAGGTGACCTTGGGGTGAACGTTTCCCGAAATGTTCGGCAAAGCGTTCGGAGTCAATCGTCGCCGAGGTGATAATCAGCTTCAGGTCGGGACGGCTCGGCAGCAGCCGCGTCAAATATCCGAGCAGGAAATCAATATTGAGGCTGCGTTCGTGCGCCTCGTCAATAATGATCGTGTCGTAACGGCGCAAAAGTGGATCCGATTGGATTTCAGCGAGCAAAATCCCATCGGTCATGAGCTTCACGAGGGTTGCTGGACCGACCTGGTCGGTGAAGCGCACCTGGTAACCAATCGCGCCGCCCAATTGCACGTCGAGCTCATGACAGATCCGCTCGGCTACCGAACGAGCGGCGATTCGCCGCGGTTGGGTATGACCGATCATCCCGGTAATCCCGCGTCCCAGTTCGAGACACATTTTCGGGATCTGTGTGGTCTTGCCACTACCGGTCGCCCCGGCAACAATCACCACCTGGTTGGAGGCAATTGCGCGTTTGATATCCTCCCGGCGCGCTGAGACGGGCAGTTCGGGGGGATAGGAGAGGGTGGGGACAGCTGCTTTGCGCTCCTCAATTTGGGAAGGAGTGTATCCGCGAAAGCCTTTCCGGCGTGAAGCAGCCATGGCGCTAGTGTGCCAGCTGCGGGGAATAATCGACAAAACATTATGATGGGGCGATGAGTATCGCGCCGCACCTGCACTTCCACCGCATCCCGACGGGAACCGCGGTTGACACGAGTGGCAAGGTGAACCCAAATTGGCAGCAACTGTGGGAGCTCGACCAGGCTGAGGCACGCGAATGGTTCGGCACGGTTGACCTTTCGGCTCCAAACCCCGCCTCGCTGCGCGCCGCTTATGGGCGAGTTGGGAGTCAACGCGAACGCCGCCACTTTCTGCTCAGCATTGATGCTGACGAGGCCGATCAGGCACGTGGCACCTGGCAGGTCTGCCTCCATGAGCACACCTTTGCCGGTGAGCCGATTGCGGATGTGATCGGCGTGGCCAGCCTGGGGTGGGAGCGGACGATTAATCCACATTTAGCCAAGGCCGATATCTACATCCAGCGCCGGTGGCGGCGACGCGGAATCGGTCGCACGGTGGTTGACCAGCTGCGGCAGTGGTGCCGCGAAGCTGGACGCAGTGAACTTGAAGGCTGGCTCACCGCCACGCCGGCTACCGACCACGACATCGCGATTTTTGCGGTTGGCCGCGAGGATCGGGATGCGATTTCGCGTGCAGGCGGTGCCACCCCGTTTGCGTTAGCGCTCGGTGCGCAGCTGCGGCAAATAGAAACGGTCTTTGCGATCAAAGGATTACAGGACCCGCTCCAACGCAGCGCGCTTACCGCCCATGCTCGTGAGCTCACCGCTCTGCTTTCGGCCCGTAACGAACGCGATTACGAACTGCTCACCTTCGATCGCGCCGTTCCTAGCGACCTGCGTGAAGGCTATGCACGCATGTTCACCGGCGCTGAACGCGATATGCCACAAATTGCCGAGGACGAAACACCCCAGGTCAGTGCCCAGGAGATTGCTGAAAGTGATGAGCGGTTGCGCAAAGCCGGCGTGTGGACTCCCACCGTGGTGGTGCGCCACCGCGCAAGCGGCGCGTTGGTGGGCTTTACGCGCGTCACCTGGCGCAGTGGGATGGCAACCGCGGTCCAGGAAGAAACCTGGGTGGATCCAGCCCATCGCGGCCGGCGTTTAGGGCTGTGGATCAAAGCGGTCAATCTCGGTGCGTTATTGGCTCGGCCCGGCGCAAATCCGGAGACCGGTGGGCCACCCCTACACCTTTTGCTGACGTTTAATGCCGCTGAAAATAGGTACATGCGCGCCATTAACACCGAACTTGGCTACCGGGTTGCAGGTGTGGAAGCCGTGTGGCGTCTTGCGGTGTGAGCACCAGCGCCTTGTTAAGAGGCGAGGAAAATATCTCATACTACGAAAGGGGGCGGCACCGGTGAGAAAGGAGCACCAAACTCAGGTCGTATGAGCACCAATCCGCAGTCCATGTCCCCAGCAGCTGAGGTTGACCCGCGTGAAGAGCGCAGTGCCCGCATTGCGGTGACCGCTTTCCCACTGCTTGTCATCCTCGGTGCTGTCATTGCCTATCTCGCCCCCGAGCAGATCGCGCCGGCGCTCGGCCCGTGGGTACCCACCATGCTCGGCATCATCATGTTTGCGATGGGCCTGACACTCACCCCACCCGATTTTGTCCTCGTCGTTAAGCAGCCCCTGCCGGTACTCCTGGGGGTGGTGGCCCAGTACGTCGTCATGCCGCTACTCGGGTGGACGATCGCCGCCATCTTGGGACTGCCCCCCGAACTTGCCGTCGGGGTGATCCTGGTGGGATGCGCCCCGGGCGGGACCTCCTCCAATGTGGTGACCTACCTGGCCAAGGGCGATGTTGCACTGTCGGTGACGATGACATCAATTTCCACGCTGCTCGCACCGATCCTCACCCCGATCGTGGCGTTGGGACTTGCCGGTCAGCGCATGGATGTTTCAGGTGCCGATATGGCGCTGTCAATTGTGAAGATGGTGCTGATCCCCGTGGTTGCCGGACTGGTGCTGCGCCTGGTTCTACCGGCCTTTGTTCGGGCGATCCTCCCGGCGCTGCCATGGGTTTCGGTTGCTGGGATTACCGGCGTGGTGATGGCCGTTGTTGGCGGTTCGGCTGACAAGATCGCCGCGGCCGCCGGTGTGATTATGGTTGCGGTTGTCTTGCACAACGGGCTTGGCTATGCGCTCGGCTACGGGTTGGCACGGATATTTAAACAGCGTGAAACCGCATGCCGTGCCACCGCTGTTGAAGTGGGGATGCAAAACTCGGGTCTTGCCACCACCCTTGCTGCCACATTCGTCAGCCCCGTGGCGGCACTACCCGGAGCGATCTTCTCGGTGTGGCATAACCTCTCGGGCGCGATGCTTGCCGCATTTTTCCGCAGCCGCCCCGTGAACGAAAGCTAACGATGGCGGGGTGGCAGTGCACAGTGCCACCGCGCCGCTGCCGGCATCGATATTGATGACATAAGGTGTCACTCCATCTTCAGCTACCGATACCTTTCTAGGCCGGGGCCTCCATTTCCGATCCGTCTGCTTGGTGATGGGAGCTGTCACGCGAACTGGGCAAACTCATGTTCACCACTAGTTTCTCGCGGGTGAATCTGTGATGTTCCTGCGCAACACGTGCAACAAGGCCGCGACTGCTTTAGGCTCGTATCAAGGAGCATTCACGAAGGGTGAACTGCGCGAGTGAGGAGACCTCATGGGTAAGAAGTCGTTTATTCTCGGTGGCATTGTTGGGTTTATTCTCGGCACTCGCGCCGGGCGTGAACAGTACGAAAAAATGAAGTCAAGTGCCCAAAACCTGTGGGAAATGGATGCGGTACAGCAAGGTGTCGCCAAGGTGGAAGATACCGTCGGGGGCGTTGCTCGTAACTCGGCGTCCAACCTCACCGATAAGGTGGCGGGCATGGTGAAAGAGAAAATCCACTCGACCGGGCGTCCCAAAGCTGATGACTCGATGGCTGGACATGTCTCCGGTGGCGAGGAGGCAATGGATCCTGCCACCCCAGGACCGCGTAACTAATCTTTTCGCGCATAAATCGGCAGTGAGGAGGTGCTCCTCGCTGCCGATTTTCGTCTCGTCGAAATGCCGCCGCTTATGACAGGCTGGGCATATGGCTGACTCCACTTGTGCCACACCACCGAGTGCGAAACAGCGTGCCCGGTGGCAAAAACTCCTTGCCGAGGAACGCGCTGAAGGACGTATCTACCGCCAGCTTGCGGCGAAAGCAGCCGGTGAAGAACGTGAAATTCTCAACGGACTTGCCGATGCTGAAGCGCGACATGCCGCCCACTGGGAGGCACTCCTTGGTGAGCATGTCCGTCCCACCCGCACCCCACTGCGCGTGGCGATCCTTGGGTTTTTTGCACGGATCTTTGGTTTCCTCTTTGTGCTTGCACTTGCCCAACGCGCTGAAGAGCGTTCCCCCTATGCCACCGATGCCGATGCCACCGAGCAGATGGCTGCCGACGAGGCAATTCACGCCGAAGTGGTGCGCGCCCTTGCTGCTCGCGGCCGTGCCCGCCTATCGGGTGGGTTTCGCGCCGCGATCTTTGGGATGAATGATGGCCTGGTTTCTAATCTCGCCCTCGTGGCGGGGATTGGAGCAGTGGGGGTTGGTGATACCACGGTACTCATTACCGGGGTGGCCGGTCTGCTTGCCGGGGCGTTATCGATGGCGGCTGGTGAATACGTTTCGGTACAAAGTCAGCGCGAACTGTTAGGTGCCTCCGTGCCAACCGCGTCGGCTGGTGTGGTCACCGCCCTGGATGTGGAAGCAAACGAACTCGCTCTGGTCTATCGAGCACGTGGGATGAGTCAACAGGAGGCCGAACAGCGAGCGCGCGCCGCCCTGGCTGCCCACCAAGCGCAGTTTGATACGGATACCCACGAGCTTCCCCCGCCCGGTGCTGCCTGGCAGGCGGCCGCATCTTCCTTCGCCTTCTTTGCCCTGGGAGCGCTGCTACCGATCCTGCCGTGGCTGGTGGGCGCGGGCGGAACTCTCGCGATGATTGCGGCCTTTATTCTGGTTGGAATTGCGCTGCTAATCACCGGAGGTGTGGTTGGGGTCCTGTCGGGATCTTCGCCGCTGTTACGTGCAACACGACAACTTATCATTGGTTTCGGTGCGGCCGGCGCAACCATTATTCTCGGAAAGATCTTTGGTATCACCCTGGGTTAGGAGGTAGGGGTGTTCAGCTTTGAAATTGACGAGCTGGTTCACGACCTTCCCGATTTGATCGGCCTGGGATTACCGGATCTCTTTCGCGTCTTGGATCTCACCGGTGTGTTTGTCAACGGTCTCCTTGGGGGTTTGATCGCACGCAAACAGCGTTTTGATGCGATGGGATTTGCCGTCCTTGCCATCATCTCCGCACTTGGCGGTGGAATCTTGCGAGACATCATGTTGCAGCAGGGACCGCCGGTGGCCCTCCTCGACCCGGCCTACCTCACCGCTGCTCTTTGCGGCGCTGCTGGCGCCTTCTTAGCCCGGTTTGACAGGCGCTGGTGGAACCGAGGATTTATCATCGCTGATGCGCTGGTACTTGGCTGTTGGGCTGCCACTGGAGCTGCGAAAGCGCTCAATGCGCAGCTCGGTTGGATGGCCGCACTCATGCTCGGGACGATCACTGCCGTGGGCGGCTCAACCGTGCGCGATATCGCTGTTGGAAAAGTCCCAGCTATTTTTGGTGGCACCACCCTCTACGGCACCGCCGCAATCGCCGGGGCGGGGGTGATGGTGGTGATGTATCCCTACTTCACTGCCAACCTGGCAATGTTAGCGGCGACGTTTGTCTCCTTCGTGCTGTGTATTTTGGCGCGGTGGCGCCGCTGGATGCTGCCGGAACATTCTGATTGGACCATCACGTTATCGGCATCGGAAGTACGTCGCCTAGTTCGTGCGGCCCGGATCTTGCCGGGACGACCAAAAGGACGTCAGGTACACACGTGGATCGATAACCGTGAGGACGAGCCACCAGCTGCCGAGGAATGACCGACACTTCCGTAATGGAAGCCACAAGAAGCTGTTCACGTCACAGCACGTCAAGGGAATCTTGCTCTTTGGACGGCGGCTGCCCGAATTGCAAGACCTGCAGACGATCATCGGAGATTTTTCGTTGCACAGGCGGAAGCGCTCGACAAAAGCGTAAAAATTTATAAAATTAAGTCCGTGTGCGAAAGGTTACGAAATCGTGACACTGATTCGGTTGTCGCCCGGACGTTGGATCGCGATTTCGCCATCGTAATCTGCCGTTTTTCGGCCAGTAGATCTCCAACGAATGTTGGATAGATTCGTTAACGGTTCATGTTTTTTAGGGCGAGCGCTTACAATAAAGTTCGCGTCTAACGCGATGAGTGTTACGTTTAGGTAACGGAAGATGCGGGAGCGTGGCGACGACGCGATCCCGTTACGGATTGCCATCATTTGATGGCCTGACAATAGACGAGAGACGTTATGGATAAGGGCTTGGTGTCAGTATCTGACGAGCTGGTGGAGGTGCTCGGACGGAAGATCGCTTCCGGGGAGTGTCCATCCGGAACCACCTTTACGCTGGCCGAACTTAGCGATGAGTTCCGGCTATCACGTACCGTCGTACGTGAGGCAATGCGGGTGCTCCAGTCAAAGGGGATGATGGTCCCCAAACGTCGAGTCGGGCTCGTGGTCCAACCATCGTCACAGTGGCATCCCTTCGATGCGCGAGTAATGTCGTGGCTGCTTGATGGTCCCTATCGTCACGATGAACTCAAGACCCTGGCCGAAGTGTGCTCTGGCACCGGTCCGGTCGCCGCCCGTCTTGCTGCGGCCCGTCGCGAAGATTCCAGCGCCGCGCTGATGCAGGCCTACGCCCAGCGGATGACACATTTGTACGACCACCAACGCGTACCGGAAATTAAAGAAACCGAAGTTGCCCTCCAGTGCGAAATCTTTCGCGCTTCGGGCAATAAAATGTTCGGTGCCTTCGCCGATGTCGTCGGCTATCTTGTCCGCGCCGCCTACGGACGTGAACGCAGTAACGAACTGCTGGACCTTGGCGATCGGCTGCAGGTCTACCGTGAGCTCGCCGATGCGATTGAGCAGCGCGATAGCGATCGAGCAGAAGAACTGGCCGAGAAGATCTTCGTGCGCTTAACCCGCGAATAGAAAATGTGTCGCGGCCCGCATCGGTCGGGCCGCATTCTGCCCTACACTTAGCATCAGCATCATTGGTGCCCACCGGGCATGGCGAAGGGATGAGATGCGAAAGTTCGCCCTGATAATTCTGGCACCTTTATTTTTGCTGCTTAGCGGGTGCGTCAATGAAATGCCCGATGAGGCCCGTGCGCTCAATCCGGCAGTGACCGGAGGGGATGCGGATCGTCACCTCACCTTTGCGATGGTCACCCACGCCAAAGCCGGTGACGCATTTTGGGATATCGTCAAATCTGGTGGAGAAGATGCCGCCAGTCTTGTCGATGTGGCACTGACCTACCAGTCCGATCCTGACCCGGCCCAACAATCAATTCTGATAGCCAACGCGATTGCCCAAGGTGTTGACGGGTTGATTATTTCAATGGCGAACCCCGACGGATTGCGCGAAGCGGTTACCCAGGCAGTTGAAGCCGGCATCCCGGTGATTACGATCAACTCCGGAATTGAACGTAGTGCCGAATTCGGTGCCCTCACCCACGTTGGTCAAAGTGAAGAGCTTGCCGGTCAGGCGGCCGGGAAGGTCTTTGAAGAGGCCGGAAAAACCACCATGATCTGCGTAATCCACGAGGCGGGAAACCTCGGTCAAGAACAACGCTGCGCCGGCGCTGCTAGTGCCTTTGGGGGCAGTAGTGAAACCGTGCAGGTCGATATTGCCGATCTTGCGGCAGTGCAAAATACGATCGCCGCTAAACTCCAATCCCAACCCGATATCGATGCGGTCTTTACATTAAACGGTTCGGTTACCTCCGCTGCGGTCGGTGCGATCCGCGATGCAAACTCCCAGGCAATGCTCGGTGGAATCGACCTGGATGCCGACGTTGTCAGCGGGATTGAAAGCGGCGAGATTGCCTTCGCGGTTGACCAACAACCCTATGCGCAAGGGTGGTTACCGGTGGTGTTTCTCAGCAAAAAAATTCGTGATGCCATGGATGTGGGCGGCGGTCAGCCCGTCTATTCCGGTCCGCTTGTGGTCACGAAAGACAATGTCGGCGCCATCGCCGATGCGACGGCCAGGGGGAAGCACTAATGGCACATGCACCAGCTGAACAGCACGCATCGGCCAATGGCGGCGCAGCCGATAGCGCCACCGTCGTTGACCGCGCGTCATGGGTAACAAAACTTGTGCGGCTGCCAGAAATTGGGGCGGTATTGGCCGCCATTGCCGTACTGATCTTTTTTTCGGCGATCACCCCGGTCTTCTACAGCCCCGCTGGGGTTTCCACCTGGTTGGAATCATCAGCAACGATCGGGATTATGGCCGTTGCTGTCGCCCTGCTCATGATCGGTGGTCATTTTGATTTGTCAGCGGGTGTGATGACGGGGACCACAGCACTGCTGGTCGGCGTGCTAGCCGGTACCTACCAGGTCAATATTTGGGTGGCGGTGCTCATCTCGCTGCTGGCAGCCCTGGCTATTGGCGCACTCAACGGTGCGGTTGTATTGCGCACCGGATTGCCCAGCTTCCTTGTTCCCCTCGGCACCTTCTTCGTCTTGCAGGGGATTAACCTTGCCGCAACCAAAGCGATCACCGGAACGGTGGCACTGCACGGGATGGACCACGTTGCCGGGTTCTACCACGTGCGGTGGCTCTTCGGCTCCACTTTGCCCCTGGGGCCCTTCGAGATTAAAGCCCCGGTAGTTTGGTTCGTAATCGTTACCATCATCGCCAGCCTCGTATTGCAACGCACGCGGGTGGGAAACCATATTTTCGCCGTCGGTGGTGACCGGGCGGCGGCCCGTGCGGTTGGGGTGCGTGATATCCGCACGATTATGGCCCTCTTTATGACCACGGCCACCGCCGGTTGGCTGGTGGGGATGCTCTCCCTATTTAAAGTGGGGACCGCTCAGGCCACCACCGGGGTGGGCCAAGAGTTCATCTATATAATTTGCGCGGTTGTCGGCGGCTGTATGCTCACCGGCGGTTTTGGTTCGGCAACCGGCGCGGCCTTTGGTGCGCTCATTTACGGGATGACCTACCAGGGGATTGTCTATGCGGGCTGGGATAATAACTGGTTGAAAACCTTCCTGGGCATTATGTTGCTAGCTGCGGTGCTCGTGAACTGGTACGTGGCGAAAAAGACAGGAGTGCGGCGATGAATTCACAACCTGCACGCAATGCGGTCATTATTGAAACGCGCGGCGTCGGCAAACGTTTCGCCTCCACCACTGCCCTGGCCGGCGTTGATATGCGCGTCCGCGCCGGTGAAGTCACCTGCGTGCTGGGTGATAACGGCGCTGGCAAATCCACCCTCATTAAAATTCTTGCCGGTGTCCACCCCCACTCCTTTGGTGAACTACTCATCGATGGAGCCGCCCACCAGTTCACCTCGCCTCGCCAAGCACTCCTGGCCGGTATTGCAACGGTGTATCAGGATCTTGCGATGGTCCCGCTGATGCCGGTGTGGCGGAATTTCTTCTTAGGTGGCGAACTTGTCGGACCGTTCGGTCTGTTAAAGACCCGCACGATGAAGCACCAAACGCGGGTGGAATTACAAAAGATGGGGATTGTGCTGCGCGATGTGGACCAACCCGTTGGAACCCTGTCGGGGGGCGAGCGCCAATCGGTGGCAATTGCCCGTGCGGTTTACCGCGGCGCGCGGGTGCTGATCCTTGATGAACCAACGGCGGCGCTCGGCGTGAAACAAAGTGCGCTCGTCCTTGCCAATATTGCCGAAGCGAAAGCACGCGGCGTGGGCGTCATTCTCATCACCCACAATCCGCAGCACGCCTGGCAGGTTGGTGACTCCTTCCTGGTGTTAAATCGCGGTGCGAATTTGGGGCAATATCGCCGAGAGGACATCACTCAGGACGAGCTCACAGAGTTGATGGCGGGAACGCCCGCGGTGTGAGTGCGCGGCGAATAATTCCAAAGGTGGCCAGCGCACACGCGGTGGTAAATAACCCGCCGCCGACGGCCACCCAATAGCCGGCATGCCCCCCGTAGGCATCAACAACAACCCCGGCGATTGCGGTGCCGATCGCGAAACCTGAAGCCGATGCGGTCGATCCCCAGGTGAGCCCTTCGGTCAGTCGTGAGGGGTGGACGATCTGTTGGATAACCGCATTCATATTCGTAAAGGACGGGGCGATGGCAAACCCGGTGAGGAATCCAACGACGGCAAGGAGCCAGAGCGTATCGGCAAGGAGCAGCAGGCTGGCAAACCCCGCCAGGGCCAGCACCCCGATGAGGAGACGAACTTCTAAAGTCCCCGGCCAGCTGCGTGCTCCGTAGATTAGTCCGGAGATGAGTGATCCGAATGCAAATACCCCGAGGATAACTCCCGCCATCGACGCGGCATCGTGGGCTTCACTAAAGGCAATGGTGGGTACTTCGGTTCCGCCCAGGGTGATCCCCACGCCGACGGCAATCAGCAGTACCGCCCACATGGTGGGGATCTGTAATACCGGGATATCGGGAATATCGCTGTGGGGTTGAGACGTGGAGGCAGGCTCGTGCGCTGGTGGTGCTTCACGACGGCGCTTTCGCCGGTGTTTGCGCCGCTGGGTGGTAAAGGCCGGGGGCGGTTCGGTGCCGCGTTGAGCAAGAAACCACAACCCACCGCCAAGGGAAAAGACCATCGCGGCGAGGATAGCGGCGGAGGGAAAGACCATGGTTGCCAAGAAGGTGGCGAGCATTGGTCCGATAATGAAGACGACCTCGTCATAGACCGACTCCAACGCGTAGGCGGTGTGCAGTTGGCGCGGGGTGGTCACCACCACGGCCCAGCGGGCACGCACCAGCGCACCCATGGAACCGGCGAAGGCACCGGCAAAAATCACCGCGGAAAATAACACCGGAATCGGGCCGTGGTGATGGGCAACTGCGAGGACAGCAATCCAACCGATATTTGATGCCACAAGGGCGGGGCGCATAATCGTGGATTGACCGTAGCGGTCAATAAAACGTGAGAGGAATGGCGCCGCGAGTGCCAATGTGAGGGTGCCGGTTGCCGAGACCACTCCTGCCAGCCCATAGGAGCCGTAGGTATGTTCAACTAAGAACACCAGCCCAATGCCCACCATTGCCATGGGAAAGCGCGCAATTAGTCCCGCGGTTGTAAACATCAATGCACCGCGAAGACGCAAAATATCGCCGTACGGATTAGCCACGCAGCGATCGTCTCATATCCTGCCCGACTCCAATAATTGCGCCCACCTGGGCGGGGGTCGCGCCGAAGCGAGTGACCCTAGTCTTTGAGAGCAGCGCTCACGACCTCACGCGCGGCCTGCTGGACCGCTTCTAGGTGAGCCGACCCGCGGAAGGATTCGGCGTAGATCTTATAGACATCTTCGGTTCCCGACGGGCGCGCGGCAAACCAGGCCTGGTCCGTGGTGACTTTCAGGCCGCCAATGGCCGCGTCATTACCCGGTGCGCGCACCAGTTTCGCGGTGATCGGATCGCCTGCCAAATCACGGGCTGTGACATCGGCGGGGGCGAGGGAGGCAAGTTTCGCTTTCTCACCGCGACTTGCCGGCGAATCGATCCGCGCATAGGCGCTCGCCCCGAATTCTTCGACCAGTTCACCATGTAGTTGAGAGGGGGATTTCCCGGTGGTGGCAATCATTTCCGCCCCGAGTAATCCCAGTAATATTCCGTCCTTATCGGTGGTCCACACGCTACCGTCTTTGCGGAGGAAGGAGGCACCGGCAGATTCTTCCCCCCCAAATCCAATCGCTCCGGTCAAAAGGCCGGGGACGAAATATTTAAATCCGACCGGGACCTCCACCAGGCGGCGATTAAGATTGGCCGCGACCTTATCAATCAGGGCGGAGGAGACCAGGGTTTTCCCCACGCCGCAATCAGCTGGCCACTTCGGGCGGTGCTGGTAGAGGTAATTAATGGCAACGGCGAGGTAGTGGTTCGGGTTCATCAATCCGCCATCGGCAGTGACAATGCCGTGCCGGTCCGCATCGGCATCATTGCCAACGGCAATATCAAATGGGGCCCCCTCGCTCATCTGTTCGCGTAGCGATGCCATCGCGTAGGGCGATGAGCAATCCATGCGAATCTTGCCGTCCCAATCCAAGGTCATAAAGGACCAGGTGGGATCAACCTGGGCGTTGACGACCGTTAAATCAAGATCGTAGTATTCGCCAATCGCGCCCCAGTAGTCCACGGCTGCGCCGCCGAGTGGATCGGCACCAATACGTACCTTCGCATCGCGGATTGCGGCCATATCGACCACCTGATCCAATTGGCGAACGTAGGTTTGCAGGTAGTCAAACCGTTCGGTTGTGTCGCTCGCTAGAGCCTCATCGAGCCCAACGCGGCGAACCGCTTTCCAGCCGCCGTCAAGCAGCTCATTGGCGCGGTTGGCAATCCACGCGGTGACGTCACTGTCCGCTGGACCGCCGTGCGGTGGGTTGTATTTGAATCCACCGTCAGCTGGGGGGTTATGAGAGGGCGTGATGACAATCCCGTCGGCCGCACCCGTCGTGGTCAGGAAGGTGCCGTCATCGTGACGGTTATCGAGCAAAATTGCCAACGACAGCGCAGGGGTGGGCGTGTAGCCATCACGCGCGTCAATGCGCACTCGTACCCCGGCGCCAGCAAGGACCTCCAGCGCGCTGACCCATGCCGGATGGGATAGCGCATGGGTATCACGTGCGAGGTAGAGCACACCGGTGATTCCCGCCTGGGTGCGATAGTCAATAATCGCCTGGGTGATGGCGATGATGTGGGCTTCGTTAAACGCCGTATTCAGTGCGGAGCCACGATGTCCAGAGGTGCCAAAACTCACCTGCTGGAGCGGATCGTTCACATCGGGTTCACGAGAGTAATACGCCTGGATCAGCGCATCGACGTCAATGAGATCTTCCGGGGTTGCTTTCATGCCAGCGCGTTCGTTCATATCTCTATCTTCGCCCGGTCGCTGATTTTTTTCCGGCAAACAGTTAGCCAGTCTCGCTGATCGGGCGGCAGCGGGGTTGAATTCGCAATAGTTTCTCGCGGTGAGCAGTTTGGAGACAATCGCCAGCATCACGCGCACCGCTATTGCCGCGCCGGGCGATAGGGGAGCTATTTTCCTAACAACAAGGAAAAACGGTTGCCTTATTCACCACCGTGTGGCCTGTGGCGCAATTGGGTGTACGCGAGCACTGAATTAGCGCATGTGCTTGTTGCATAAAAATATTGGAAAGCATGGGGCTTAAGTCCCGATATGATGAGCGTTTTTCCACATTCGCCCGTACACTGATCATCATGACCGAGACTACAAAGCACACTGGTACCCCCGCAGACGCAACCCCTCCGGGCAAGAAGCTGAACGAAGAAGCCAACGCTTTTGACAACCCCGAGGTATCAAAGCGTAAGCGCTTTGCCGCTGGGCTTGGCGGCGTGCTACACGCAATGGATTACGCGGTACGCGAACGAGGGCTCCTGCCCCTGATGACCTTGAATAAGCCGGGCGGTGTGGACTGCCCCGGCTGTGCCTGGCCGGATCCGGCGCCGGGCGAAGGTGGCATCGTTGAGTTTTGTGAAAACGGCGCGAAAGCCGTGGCTGAAGAAACCACAAACCGGCGCTGCACCCCCGAATTTTTTGCCCGCCACTCCATCGAGGATCTGAAAGCAGAAACTGACTATTGGCTTGGACGTCAAGGCCGGTTGACCACCCCGATGTTGCACACTCCGGGCGAAACCCACTACCGACCGATCAGCTGGGAACGGGCGTTCGACATGATTGCCGAACACCTCCAGGAGATCGACCCGAATGAGGCGGTGTTTTACACCTCGGGACGCACCTCCAACGAGGCGGCCTACATGTACGGGCTGATGGCACGGCGGATGGGAACAAATAACCTGCCGGACTGTTCCAATATGTGCCACGAATCTTCCGGTGCGGCCCTTGGCTCCACTTTGGGGATCGGCAAAGGCACCGTGACCCTGCACGATATCCACAATGCGGGGCTGATTATTGTCGTTGGTCAAAACCCGGGAACCAACCACCCGCGGATGCTCGCGGCGCTGGAAAAGCAGAAGGAAAACGGCGGTAAGATCGTCGCGATCAACCCGCTGCCCGAAGCGGGACTGCTCAACTTCAAGAACCCGCAAAAACCCTCGGGCATGCTGGGTTCTGGAACCCACCTGGCCGACGACTACCTGCGCATTCGTGCCAACGGTGACCTCGCCTTCTTCCAGGCGCTCAACCGCGAACTGATTGAACGCGACGCCCTCGATCACGAATTCCTCGCAGAATACTGCACCGGTGTGGATGAAACGATCGAACACCTCAAGCAGGTGGATCTTAACCTGGTACAGCAGGCCACCGGACTGCGTCCAGAGGCCGTCACTCACGTGGCGGATCTGGTCGAAGAGGCCAAGGACAAGGGCGTTATCGTCTGCTGGGCCATGGGTCTGACTCAACATAAGAACTCGGTGCCCACCCTCAAAGAGGTCGTCAACTTCTTGCTGCTGACCGGCAATATGGGGAAACCCGGTGCGGGTGCCTGCCCGGTGCGCGGCCACTCCAATGTGCAAGGTGACCGGACCGTGGGGATTTGGGAGCGCCCACCAGAAGCGTTCCTCGCCCGGATCGATAAGGAGTTCGGCTTTACCTGCCCGCGTGAACACGGTGTGAACGTGGTTGAATCAATCCGCGCGATGCGGGATGACAAAGTGAAGTTCTTCATGGCGATGGGTGGTAACTTCGTGCGGGCCACGCCCGATACGCTGCTAACGGAACAGGCCTTTTCCAAGGTTGACATGATCGTGCACGTATCCACCAAACTCAACGGCTCCCACCTGCACCCCGGCGCAAAAGCCACTCTCATCTTGCCGACCCTGGCACGTACCGATGAGGATATGCAAAAGGCGGGCCGGCAGTCGGTCACCGTGGAAGACTCGATGGGAATGGTGCACGCCTCCACGGGGCGGCGTACCGCCAATCCGGGGCTGTATTCCGAACCGGCAATTATCGGTGAGATCGCTGATCGGGCCTTTGGTGATGATTTCTGGCGGCCGATGATTGATGACTATGCGGTGATTCGCAAGCACATCGAAAATACGATTCCCGGATTCGAAGATTACAACGAGCGGATTAAAGATCCGGGTGGTTTCGCGCTCCCCAACGGACCGCGCGTACGTAAATTTGGCACCCCTGATGGCAAAGCCCACCTGACGCCAAACAAACTCGAAGTGCTGGAATGCCCCGAGGGTCACCTCATCTTGCAGACGCTACGGTCCCACGACCAGTACAACACCACCATTTACGGTTTGAACGACCGTTACCGCGGGATTCATGATGGCCGTCGTGTCATCTTCGTGAACCCCGAGGACTGTGTTGATCTGGGCGTTAAGGACGGCGACCTGGTTGATCTCATCTCCGTATGGGATGACGGGGAACGCCGGGCACCGAACTTCCGGGTTGTCGAATATGACACGGCTCGTCACTGTGCGGCCGCCTACTTCCCGGAAACCAACGTGCTGATCCCGCTTGACTCCACGGCCGAAACCTCAGATACACCCACCTCAAAGAGTGTCATCGTGCGTCTGGAGCCAGCAGCGGCCTGATGGGGCGGATTACCAAACGCTATCGCGTAACCAAGGTGCGCGTCCCCTCGGCTCCCGCCGAGGGGACGCTTCCCCTTCTTCGCGATGGTGACGATGAAGTTGCGGTGGATGTCGACACCCGCGCCGATGTGGTCAGCGTGGAAGAGCCACTGGAAATCCGCGTTGGCGGCAGCCCACTCACCACGACGATGCGCACTCCGGGTAACGATATTGAACTGGTGCACGGATTCTTATATTCCGAAGGCCTGATCACCAAAAAAACCGATATTTCCACGATTCGTTACTGTGCGGGTGCCACCGGACCCGATGGGCGTAACACCTATAACGTGGTTGAAGTGGACTTCGCTCCCGGGGTGGCACTGCCCGATGCCGCCGCGCGACGAGCCTTCACGACGACCTCGGCCTGCGGGGTGTGTGGTACCACCTCCATTGCGCAGCTGATGGGCAAAGCTCACTGTGCGATTACGCCGTTTACGATCTCGGTGCCGACAATCCTCTCACTGCCCGATGCGTTGCGCGCCGGCCAGGAAAGTTTTGCCCGTACCGGGGGGATCCACGCGGCGGGACTCTTTACTCGCAGTGGTGAACCACTTGTGATTGCCGAAGATGTTGGCCGCCATAACGCGGCCGATAAGGTGATCGGCTGGGCGCTTGTCAATGAGTGCCTGCCGCTGGATGATGTCGTGTTGGCGCTGTCGTCACGGGCGAGTTTCGAACTGGTGCAAAAAGCCGTGATGGCCGGTATCGGCGCGATGGCAACCGTGTCAGCACCCTCCTCGCTGGCAATAGATACCGCGCGAGAAGCGGGACTGATCCTCGCCGGTTTTGTCCGGCCGGGCCGGATGAATCTCTATGCCGGTGCCGAGCGCGTCTTGCCGGGTGACCTGCTGCGCTAATCGCAGCGCGGTAAGGTTGGCGCTATGGGAAAAAAGTCACGCCGGAGGGCGAATCGGAAACCGAAACGGCAAGAACCACCCTTTGTGGCTCGACCTTTTGCGCAGCTAGCAGGTGAAGTTGAGCTCATTGCGATGCGCGAACTGTTACCCGCAGCTTTGATGCCACTGCCAATGGCGGGCCAATGGGCTGACCTGCAGGTGATCGCGGTGACGATGCTGCCGCAGGTCTGGCCCGCGTTGCGCCGGGAAGATGGCACCATTTTGGTGGCGATGCAGGCAGCAACGCGCAGTGGTGACGCCTCGCGCGATGTTGCCCACGCGATCGAACAGGCCGCAATGCTGCCACCTGGCCAACCTCTGCCTCACCTCGAGTTGCCCGAAGTGGGAGTACGGCTGCAGGACATGGTTGCAACAGATGCGGAGGTATCCCTCGAGATTTGCGACAATTTCGATTTTTGGATCGACCCAACAACGCCGCGTGACGCGAAGATTGAGGCGGCGCTGGAAGAAACGGCCACCCAGATTGTCCCCTCAGCTGACATCGCCGGTGTGCGGGGTGCCTACTGGTGCCGGATGGGACGCGAGTACTTACGCTGGGTGCGCACCGAAGATGAATATGAACTCCTCGATGCCCTCGCACGGCTGCACGTCGCCGGTGAAAGCGCATTGGAGCCAGGAACGCGCCTGATCGGATTTTTCCGTTCCTGCGGTCTGCTCGTCCCGGTGTGGGAGCTGGTTGCTGGGACCGAAGCTGATGAACTCCAGCAAGCGTGCGCCGCATTCGCGCAGCGCCTTGAGGTGGCGCTGAATGAAACCACACCGCTGAGCGCACAGGAACGTTCTGCCCGCCAGGGATTAATCTCACGTGAAGTCACGCTGCGTTAAAACAGCCGTGCACGTCGTTCCTCCTCGGGTTCTTCCAACTCGAGGAGGAATTGTTTTCGCCACACCCCACCGGCATAGCCACGCAGTTGCCGGTCAGCGCCAATGACGCGGTGACAGGGGATGACGATCGATAGCGGATTGGCACCCACTGCTTGACCGATACTTTGTGCCGCATGCGCATTACCGAGCAGGGCCGCTAACTGCCGGTAGGTCATAGTTGAGCCGTAAGAAATCGTGGACACAAGTTTCCATACTCGCCGCTGAAAGACGGTGCCGGCCGCATAGGTTGGCAGCGCGAAGGTGCGACGTGTACCCGCAAAATATTCGGCCAACTGGTCACAAGCTGCCGTGATGAGAACATCATCATCGCACGCGATTGGCTCCCCCAGGGCCTGTGGGGGCGGCAGGGTGCGATGGTCAGCAAAAAAGACACCGCTAATCCTCATATCGCGGGCGACAATGATGAGTTCACCCACCGGTGAGGTAAGGCGGGTATGGCGGTCACCAATGGCACACGCGGCGCGAACCATCCCTATCCTTTCTCACGAAGAAGTTACCCCAATCATCGCATGCCACCATGCGAATGAGGTCACACTTAGCTACAGTAGGAGATGTGTCTTTAGACCCAGCGCGCAGAGTAGCCGTGGTGATTCCTGCGAAGAATGAAGCAGAGCGTGTTGCCGCGACCGTTCGGGCTGCGCGCGCCATTATGCGCGTTGATCTGGTGATCGTTGTTGATGATGGCTCCACCGATGAGACCCAACATGTTGCCCGCAATGCCGGAGCAGCCGTTGTGCGCCATTCGGTCAATCGCGGGAAAGCCTCCGCATTGGAAACCGGCGCCGCAGTGGTGGCGATGCGCGATATTGATAACCGCCCGCCACGCCACCTGCTGTTTATTGACGCGGATTTGGGCGAGTCAGCCGTTGCGTGCAATGACCTGGTCGCTGCCGTCCTGGCGGGCAAAACCGATCTTGCTATCGCGGTGTTACCGCCGCAAGCGGGAGCCGGTGGTCGCGGTCTCGTTGTGACGAAAGCCCGCCGCGCAATTGAGCGATTCACCGGATGGCAACCGGTCGCCCCACTTTCAGGACAGCGCTGTATCACCCGTGAGGCCTACCAGGCTGCCGTGCCACTTTCGCGCGGGTGGGGAGTGGAAACCGGGATGAGTATTGACGTGCTACGTGCCGGATTTACCGTCCAGGAGATCCCCTGCGATCTGCAGCATCGCCCCACCGGCAATGACATGTCCGGACAGCTCCACCGCGCTGGACAATACCGTGACGTCATCCTTGCTGCGGCAAAACGTCGCATCGGTGGGACGCGTATTCCCTCGGCGGTATTACAGCGCGCAGCTAGCCACCAACAGCCCGGACTGCCCTACAGTTTGTCGCACTCGGGTGAGCGCTAGGGCCCTAGCGGCGAGCACGTGTGTGGCCTCTAGCTGACGCAACTGCTGGCCCCAGGGGTGAATCATCAACGCGGGCGCGCGGCGTTTCGGGGGCGCGCATCAGTCGTTCGTGGGTGAAGGAAAGGTAGCTGGAGATCCCCACCGCACCGCCAAGGGCCAAGATCGCCGGCCCCGAATCATTGAGGGCGAACCCAAGGAGCAGTCCGATTGTGATCGCGGTGGCACCAGCGCGCGCAAAAGGAGGCAGGCTTGCTTCACGGTATTCGGCCCGCAGTGTGCGCCAGCTACGTTTCGCGGCGGCACGCAGTCCGGGGGTGTTATCCACAGCGTTCTCGGGGCTGGTATGCACCAGGATCCCTCGCAAAATCAGCGACGACATTAAGATAATTGCCCCGAAAAGTGCCAGGGCCTGCCAGGAAAATGCCATTTCTGCCAGCGCAGCTACTTTGCGCAGGAGCACCTGTGCGAGTTCACCATTTAACGTGATCGTCACCAGATGCCCCAGGTGGGTGCGTTCAGTTTCTGGGCGCAGCCAGTCCGCCACTGCGAGACTGACCATCACACCACCGGTTGCCACCATAATCAGCAGGATGCGTCGCCAGGTGATGGCCACCCCGGCAACCAGCAGTCCCAAGAGGAGAAAGGCGGGCAGTAGTGCGGGTGGACCACCAAAATCCGCCCCCCACATCGGTGCGCCATCAACCGCGATGGTCACGGTCCCGATTGCAGCTACCGTCCACACTCGCCATTTTCGCTTCACCTGGGAGGCGGCGGTTGCCGCCACGATGAGGGAACAGACTAACAGCAGCGTAAATGCCGTGTTGTTAATCCCGTAAAACCGGCCTCCTACCGTGGCAAATGAGCCCATGATTGCGGTGCGTTGGAGGGCGGACCCGGTGAGGGTATCGCCGATCAGAGTGCACCACAGTGCCCCCGATAGGAGTGCGATCGCGGGGATACGCGGGATGAGCAGCGCAATAGCCGCCAGGATCGCCGCTAGTCCCAGTCCGCCTAGGGCCCCAATGATCGGGGCGGCATCAGCCCCGATCAGGGGTCCATCAAGACGCCACCACGGCAGTAGATCAACCAGATAGACGCCCAGCGGAACGGCAATCGGGACGCTCGCCCACCAGGCAAGTCCCGCGTGGGTGCCAGCTTCAACTTCACGCAGACGCGGCAGCCGTAATAGCTGGGCAGCCACGACAATCAGCGCTAAGACGGTTAGGACATACAGGGGATAGAGCAGTGGCAGTGCCGCGCGTGAGCGGTCAATATGCTGGTCAATGTCACTTTGGTGCGCCTGCAGGGCTCGCAGCTGTGTCGGGGTCGTGCCCAGTGCGATCGGCGTGCCAATTGCCGCATTGGGAACCCCAATATCGAGACGGTCCAGCAGTGTGGGCAACAGGTCGGTCGTTTGGGCGAGATCCACTTGCCGGGTGGAGGCCGATGCGGCGGTGGTTAAAACCGGATCGGATTCCCACAGCGGCACCGACGGAGCGGGGGTGTTACCCGCAGTAGGGTGCGGCGGAGTAATGGTGCCACTGCCCCCGGGAGCCAATGGCGCCGTTCCCGCCCCATTGCCAGCGGGGGCCGGCAGCACCGGCGTGGTGGCAGTAATGGTGGTTTCCCCGTAAAAATGCAAAAACGGACGGGAATAGCGATCGTGCATCGAGGAGAGGAAGATCCGCACATTACTGGCGTCACCACGTGCTGCAAGACCGCGCTGTAACCCGGAAATCACCGCACCCAAACGGGTATCAATCCGTTTGGAAATCACCAGATCGGCCGGTGAAGGGTGCGGCAGTGCCCCGGTGGTCAGGCCCGTGACATCATCGGCGCCCGAAGCTGCATCGATGAGCAGGATGCGCGCATCGCCGCCAGCAATCAGGTCGGCGGTTTGGTTGGCAATGGTCGATGAAGCCACCACGTCGGGATAACTTTTTGCCGCCTGTACACCACTGGGGGCAGTCAGCGCCAACGTTGCGCCCGGTCCGATCGCGGCCGCTTCCACGCGGTGATCACCCAGTGTTTGGGCTAACAACCCCAACTCGGCACCGTAGTGGGTGCTGTCATTAATGCGGCGCAACTCCTGCCATCCCATATGGGAGCGGAAATCGGCGAGCGGATGGCAGGGCGTACCCGCCCCGGTGGTTACGCGTTGGCCCGCCGCTAATGTCAACCAGGCCTCAGCCGGACAGGTTAGCGGTTCGACAGTTCGCACCACCAGTGAACCGGCACCGGTGTGCTCTCCGTGCATGAGCGCCCACAGATTCGGGGTGGTCTTGGCAGAGATATCGCGCCACCGCAAGGCGCCAAGCCCAACAAAGACGATGGTGTCCCCACTGGGAGTATCAGCAGTGCGCAGCCCAGAGGCACCATCCCTGGGGGCGCGCGCTCCCGATGGCATGGCGTTTGCTGGCGTGGCGAGCAACAGCGGCAATACGAGTGCCCACAGCACTACGATCAGTACCGCACGACCGCACCGGTTACCTGTGATCAGCCCGCTCATTGGGTTAACTCCGCACCAGTAGGGCACCGGGTTCAATCCGCGCAACAATCTGGCGTGAAATACCCACCAGGTCGCCATCAACCTGGACGGCTTCGGGGTAGCGCGTATAAATCTTCACGCGGCGACAGCGGCGAAAATCAATCGTCCCGGGATCAACTTCAATCGCTTTACGTCGTACTCCAATGCCCTGCAATAACACGGTTCCAGCTACCGACAGCCACCCGACGAGCCCACCGGTCGCATCGATTGTGGCAACATCCATCCACCCGTCATCTAGACGAGCATCAGGCAGGAGCGTGACACCGCCGGGAAGGCGGCCGCAGTTGGCAAACATGATCGTGCGGGCACGTAACTGATCCGGTGTGGTCTCATCGCCCATCCACATGCGCGCTTCGATGCGCCGCCCAGTGAGATGTTTGACCGCGGTGAGTGAATAGGCCAGCCAGCCGATCCGTTCTTTCAATCCGTCATTGGCTCCGGCAACAATCGCCGCATCAAATCCGAGTCCAGCAATGACTAAAAAGATATGTTTCTCGTCAATATTGGCCTGTGGAACATTCGCACCAGCATTGGTCAGATCACGAAACCGCCGTGAAGCGGCAACGGCGCGCGCCTCGGAGGGGGTTAGCGGTGCGGCCCGCAACCAGCCGACATCAATTAGAGCATCACGGCCGGTGAATGCCGCGGCAATCAGTTCAGCGGTTGACCCCAGGGGGATTTTCAAATTTCGCGCCAGCAGGTTACCGGTGCCCATCGGTACCAGCGCGAGCGGCACCCCGGTATTGACCAGTGCCGCAGCAACTTGCCGCACCGTGCCATCACCACCAACCGCAACGATCACACTCGCGCCCTGGGCAACTGCCTCGCGAGCTTGGGCCTCGCCGGGTTGTGCCACCGTTGTTTCAAACCACAGTGGGGGTGGGAGTTGACACTGGGTAGCGACGCGCATAGCCAGGCGGCGAAATGCCTCAATGTCATCAACTTTCGTGGGGTTGACCACCAACGCGGGTGGACCCGGAGGTGGTGAGGGTGTCTCGGTGTGCGCCACAGCCGACACATTCGGTGGTGACAGGGGGGTGCGTTTGGCGGTAACTAACGCCGTGATTGCGACAATAAGCGCCGCGAATGCCACGAGTAGCGTAAACACCTCCATGGTGCCAGTGTAGGCACCAATGCGCGGGAAACTGCGTTACCGCGCGCGCAAGCCGGTGACTTGGAGGTGCTCACCTCTCGAGGTGGTCACCCGAAAGTTGGTTTGCTCAGCTAGTCTGGCTACATGATCGATCTGCGAGCTTTGCGTGACAATCCGGAAACTGCCCGTGCCTCCCAGGTAGCGCGCGGCGCCGACGTGGCGGTAATTGATGACATCCTTGCCGCTGACTCCCGGCGTCGTAACGCCCTGCAAGCACACGAGGAAAAACGTGCCGCCCAAAAGGCACTCTCACGCGAGATTGGTGCCGCCAGCGGTGAGGATCGCACGCGGATCCTTGCCGAAGCAAAATCGCTAGCCGATGAAGTCAAAGCACTCGCAGCGGCGGCTGAGCGCGCCAATGCGGAACTTGAGGCACTGGTGTTGCAGGTCGACAACATTATTGAAGATGGGGCGCCAGCCGGGGGAGAAGACGACTATGTCGTCCTTCGTCACGCAGGAGTTCCCAAACGTGATTTCGCAGCCGAAGGGATCCAACCGCGCGACCATCTTGACCTGGGTGAGGCCCTGGGGGCGATCGACGTTAAACGCGGTGTGAAAGTTGCCGGGTCACGGTTTTACTACATGACCGGTGTGGGGGCGCGCTTGGAGTTGGCGCTGTTGCACTGCGCAATGGACCAGGCAATTGCCGCCGGATTCATTCCGATGATGACCCCCACCTTGGTGCTGCCTGAAATTATGGGGGGAACGGGTTTCTTGGGCGAACACGCCGATGAGGTCTATCGCCTAGCGACCGATGATCTGTATTTGACCGGGACCTCGGAGGTGGCACTCGCCGGCTACCATCGCGATGAAATTCTCGAATTGGATAACACCCCGCGGCGCTATGCTGGCTGGTCGACCTGCTACCGGCGGGAAGCTGGCTCCTACGGCAAAGACACCCGCGGGATTATTCGCGTCCACCAGTTCAACAAAGTCGAAATGTTCTCCTACGCTCCGATTGAGGCAGCTCATGAGGAACATTTGCGGCTGTTGGCCTTTGAAGAAGAAATGCTCGCAAAGGTTGAGCTGCCCTATCGTGTCATTGATGTTGCTGCCGGTGACCTCGGGTCGTCCGCGGCGCGGAAATATGACTGTGAAGCCTGGTTGCCGACACAGCAGCGCTATATGGAAGTGACCTCCACATCGAACTGCACGACCTTCCAATCACGCCGGCTGCATATTCGTGAACGCCACGAAGGTAAAGTCCGCCCCGTCGCCACCCTAAATGGCACGTTGGCTACCACGCGCTGGCTGGTGGCGATGTTAGAAAACCACCAGCAAGCTGACGGCAGCGTCCGCATCCCCAAAGCCCTGCAACCCTACATGGGTGGGCTGGAAGTGATGGAGCCGCAAGGCTGATGACTGATCCTGCGCGCTCAAGGGGCCATCGTTGTCCACCCTCGGGTCCTCCTGGTCCAAAACGAACCGGGGTGCGGCAGGTACAAAATCCCAGGCTACAACCACCCGCAACCCTCGCCGCTCCGGCTGACCTGTTTATCGCCCTCGATATTGACGGCACGATTGTCGACTATGACGGGCGGTTATTACCGGTGGTACGTCGCGGGATCGATGCGGCGTGTCGACGCGGTGCGACCGTCATCTTGGCGACCGGACGTGGGATCAGTGGCGTACTACCAATTGCGAAACAGCTCGGTCTCACATCGGGCTATGCGGTGTGCTCCAACGGTGCGGTTGTCATCGAATTAAACGGCGCTGATCACTACGAGATTACCGATGTGGTGACCTTCGATCCGTCCCATATTCTGCGCGAACTGCGTGAAGCGGTGCCCGGAGCACTCTTTCTGGTTGATGACCACACCGGGATGCACCACACCACGGCACCATTCCCGCCGGGTGAACTTCCCGCCGGTGTTCCCGAAGTCTCCTTTGAGCGCGCATGCTCATTTGCCGCCACGCGCGTCACCTTGCGCGCCCCAGAGTTATCGGCCGGTGAATTACACCGTCTGGTGGCCACGACCGGTCTGCACAATGTCAGCTATTCGGTGGGGTGGACCGCGTGGATGGATATCTCTCCGAAAGGGGTGTCCAAAGCTTCGGCGCTCGAGATGATTCGCACGCGATTAGACCTGCCGGCACACGGCACCGTCGCGGTTGGTGATGGCACGAACGATATGGAAATGCTGCGGTGGGCGCACTGGTCGGTCGCGATGGGCCAGGCGATGGATGATGTGATCGCCACGGCCGATGCCGTCACCACCTCCATTGATGAGGCCGGGCTTGCCTTCGTATTACAAGCCTTACTCAAGGGGCGTTAACTTTCCCGTCACGACTAGTTCTTCCGCGGTTAAAGAATTATCGCCTGTGGGAGTCATATCACGAACCGTTGTGCAATTGTTATCGCCGAAATGATCGATATTGATGCGTTATTTCGTGAAGCAGGCTTGTATAGAAGCATGGGGAAAAACCCCTGAGTAGCACGGATGTGCTATTGCAACAAACTGAAGGGAAATGCATGCGTACGTTCAATCAACGTCGCGGCGTGAGCACACTGGCTGGCGCCGCCGCACTGGCATTGACACTGTCAGCCTGTGGTGCTGACGATATTGGCGGTTCCAGCTCCTCCGACGGTGGCGAGTCGGCCACCGATGTGGACTGTTCGGCATTCGAAGCCTACGGCACACACGATGGTGCGACCGTGACGATCTCATCGTCGATTCGGGAGGTGGAAGCCGACCAGCTGCAAGATACCTTCACCAAGTTCACCGAATGTACCGGAATTACCGTTCAGCACAACGGTATTGGTGAATTCGAAAATCAGATTGTGGTGCAGGCCGAGGGCGGTAACGCCCCCGATTTGGCAATCTTCCCGCAGCCGGGCCTG
>JAUNVN010000142.1 GCA_030537655.1 Bowdeniella nasicola
CGCACGATTGTTACCGATTTTTTATCCCGCCACCGCGTGAGTTACGGTACCGTAAGTTACGCAACCGTAGGTTCAGGAGAAGTTATGTCGCGCTCGCACCACTTCCGCTCTGTCGCATCGACACCACCGCGCGCTCATGTTGACGACATGATCGAGCTGGTTAAACCGCGCCTACGCGGGTGGATCCATCTCCTGACCGCCCCTGTGGCGCTCATGGTTGGAATCGTCTTGCTGACCATAACGCCCACGACCGGAGGCAAGGTGGCAGTCGCGATCTTTGTTGCCTCAACCGTGCTGCTATTTGGCCACTCGGCGCTCTATCATTTAGGCACCTGGCGTCAACCCTTAGCGGCAGTACTGCGCCGGTTGGACCATGCCAATATTTTCTTGCTGATCGCCGGCACCTACACGCCGCTGGCGGTGATCCTCCTCGATGCGAAAACAGCGCGGCTGTTGTTGACCGTCGTGTGGAGTGGGGCGCTCGCTGGGATTGCAGCCCGCGTGTTTTGGCTGCACGCCCCCCGGTGGTTTTACACCCCGCTGTATGTGATTCTCGGCTGGGTAGCGCTCGGCTTTCTGCCGCAGTTTCGCGCTGCGGGAGGTAACGCAATCTTATGGTTGGTTGTTGCCGGTGGGGTGAGTTATACCCTCGGAGCGGTTGTCTATGCGCTCAAGCGCCCCGATCCCTTTCCCACCTGGTTTGGTTTCCACGAGGTCTTCCATCTCGCGACCGTCGGTGGCTATGTGTGCCACTGTGTTGCAATCTTCCTCGCGGTGGGGCGCACCTACGTCAGTTAGCCTCCTCTTCCGCCCCCTGATCTTCGTTCTCAGCTTCAACTGGGGCGGTGGGATCGTTGGTCTTTGCTTCTTTTGCTCCCAAAACAGTGTGCGCGAAAGGCCCTTGGCGTGGGCGTAAGTTCGGATCGATTGGGATGGTGCGACGCCGCGGCCGGGCTGCCTGACCGTAGAGGCGTTCTTCGCGCTGTTTCGCGTGGAAGTTCGCTTTGCGGATATGGCGAAACATCGAGGTAAACAGCAGCCACCCAAAGATTGCCAGCACAAAGAACGTGAGGAAGCCTTCAATCCCCGGGGAGACGAGATACGGGTCGATCTCGCCGGGTGCGGGACTGGGTTCGGCTGACATCAGATACCGGGTCATCACACGCTCCTCCTATCGGGAGCCTATCGCGGAATTCCAGCGAACAGACAGTCTTCCATCTCCCCGTCGCGCCGCTGGACGCCCGGCGCGGTGTAGGCCAATTCGAACTCTTCCCAAGGCCACACCTCAGCTTCCAATTCACGCGGCACCATGAAGAAGAACCCGTCGGGATCAATCTGGGTGGCATGTGCGCGTAGCGCACCGTCACGCTGGGGGAAATATTCGTGCACGTCAATACGCGCATCGACCCGGCGTAATGCCCGATCGGGTCGGGTTTGCAACCACTGGGCAAGTCCGGAGTCGATACCGCGCCTGAGCATTTCTTCATGCAGTGCGGCGATGCGCGGTTTGGCAAATGACACGTCGTAGTACACCTTTTGCACCTGCCAGGGCTCTCCCAGGTCGGTGCGGTAGGTGGGATCGGCTGCCGGAGCGAGCGCCGCCATGGTCATCTTGTGTGTCTGGATATGGTCTGGATGGGGATAGCCGCCCTGCTCGTTATAGGTCGTCACCACGTGTGGACGAAATTCACGCAGCTCAGCAACCATTGCCGGTAAGACCACCTCTTCACCCTGGAGTGCGAAACACCCTTCGGGTAGTGGGGGAAGGGGGTCGCCACTGGGGAGACCCGAGTCGACAAATCCGAGCCAGCGGTGGGAGATCCCCAGCGCGTGCACCGCACTGGCCATCTCGCTTTTACGCACCTTAATGAGGTTGTCCACAATGAACTGATCGTCCTTGAGCCGCGGGTTGAGGACATCACCGCGTTCACCACCAGTACACGTCAACACGCGCACCTGATGGCCTTCGGCAGCATATTTCGCCAGGGTCCCCGCCCCTTTACTTGCCTCATCATCGGGATGTGCATGTACCGCAAGCAGTCGCATGAAGTCTCCTTATCTTCGGGTGCGCAATTAGTTTAGCCCGCTTTACGGCAAACGGTGAGATCCCCTCACGATCGCAGTGCTGGCCTAGGATGGAGCTATGGCGGATGCAGAATATTTACGTGAGCGCTACGGCCTTGATGGCCGCAATAACCGATTGCTCTACCTCCTGGGCGCAATCGCGGCACTCGTCATTGGCACCTGGCTGGTCTGGCAGGCGATTTCATTAACAAAACCGCAGGCTCACGCAAGTTATCTTGGTGCCGATGTGCACTCCGATAGTGAAATTCTCATCCGCTATAACGTCACCTCGGATAAGGGAAACCAGGTGCGTTGCAGTGTGCATGCCTTTAACGAAAACTTGGTGGAAGTTGGTGTCAAAGAAGTCACGACAACAATTGTCACCCAGCCCACGACCGTGGAGGTCATGGTCGTGACCACCCAGGGGGCAGCCAAGGGTGAAGTGCGTGACTGCGAGGTCGTGAAGTAACGCATTTTTGGCGGCAAAACGCCACGCTGCACAGCCGAATATCTCCTGCTATACTCAGACAATCAAGCCGCGAATCACGCAAATACGCGTGTCTTGCGTCATCACCTCGATACCGAATCGGGGTGCTGTTTTCTATCTGGAGGAATTGTGACCGAGACCTGGCTAACCCAAGAGTCCTATGATCGTCTGTCCGCTGAACTCGAACACTTAAAGACAGAGGGCAGAGCAGAAATCGTGGAACGGATTGAAGCCGCTCGTGAAGAAGGCGACCTGAAAGAAAACGGCGGCTATCATGCGGCCCGCGATGAGCAGAGCAAACTTGAGGCGCGCATTGCCCAACTCACCGAGCTGCTGCGTGATGCGCAGGTGGGTGAAGCACCGGCAGATGATGGGATTGTTGAACCGGGCATGGTGGTGCACGCAGAAATAGCCGGTCGCAACCTCACCTTTTTAGTTGGGGCACGTGAAGCGATGCGTGGCGTGAATGAAGACTTAGAGGTCTTTTCGGAAACCTCACCGATCGGTCAAGCCGTTATGGGCCATACCGCTGGCGATACCGTCACCTATGACGCCCCCAGCGGCAAGGTGATGGAAGTGAAGATCACCGAAGTAAAGCCCTACCACAACTAACCCGAATCGGGACCACACAGCTGCGGGTCGGAGGCTTTGGCTCCGACCCGCATCGCTCACTCAACTATCAGTCATCCTCACCGGATGGTTCATCGGTGGGGGTGGGATCTGCTTCGCTTACCTCCGGTTGCTGCGCACCGATTGGTTGCGGGGTTTTCCGCGGCTCAGCAATATCTTTTGAGGAGTCATAGGACTGCTCAATCTGTTCGGTCAATTTTGTTGCCGGCCCGCCTGGTCGATCCCGTTGGACAGCAAGATCTGGGAATTTATCACGTCCGTGCAAATACAAAATGAATGTGTTAATAAATGCGACCATTGGGACGATAAATAGCGCTCCGACAATCCCGGCAATATAGGTTGCGCCAGCAACGGCCAGCAAGACGGCCACCGGATGCAAGGAGACGGCATGGCCCATGAGGAATGGCTGCAAGACATTACCTTCGATCTGTTGGACCGCCAGCACCACGATGAACATGAAGATCGCCGTTGTCATCCCATGGGCCATCAGCGCCACAAGGACCGCAACCGTGCCGGTTACGAGCGCACCGACAATCGGCACGAATGAGCCCATAAACACCAAAACCCCAAGGGGCAGTGCCAGCGGCACATCCAACAGCCAGGCCCCCACGCCAATCCCCACCGCATCAACGAAGGCCACCAGAATCTGGGTGCGGGCATAGCCACGCAATGACATCCAGCCACGAATGGCGGCTTCGTGGGTGCGTTCGCGCGCGTTAACGGGCAGTAAGCGGATCACCCACAGCCAGATTTGGCGTCCTTCCATCAAAAAGAAGAACAGACAAAACAGGGCGATCAGCGCTCCGGAAATTATCTGGCCCACCGAGCTGGTCACAGACCAGGCACCCGAGGCAATCGAGGAACTATTGGCTTGCAGTTTCACCGCGATTTCGTGTTGGAACTGTTGGAGCTGTTCCTGTCCGATTTGGAGTGGGCCTTGTGACAGCCAGTCCATCAATGCGCCAAAACCATCGATCGCCGATTCTGAAATATCGGCAAATCCCTCCACCATTGCCTGGCCGGCAAAGGTCAGCAGGGCAGTGAATCCAGCAATCATTCCCACCACCGTGGTTGTGGCAGCCAGAGGTCGCGGGAAACGTAACACGCGGCGTTGCCACTGATTCACCGGA
>JAUNVN010000143.1 GCA_030537655.1 Bowdeniella nasicola
GAAGCGATCGGTAATTTCCGCTTTAGCTTGGCCATCACCGTCATCGGCCGCATCCAGTAGTGCCTGTAATTCAGCAGCGGTGCGCTCATCTGGATCATCGGCGATCCACGCGCTGACCATCTCACGGTTAAGCATCAATACTCCTGGCAATATTCATCACAATATCGGCAAGTAGCCGCGCTATGCGCGGTGCGGCCGCCGCACCTGCCGCTAATACATCCTCGTGGCTAAGGGCCACATCGCTCATCCCGGCCGCATGGTTGGTCACCAGCGAAATCCCGAGCACATCCATCTGGGCTTCGCGGGCAGCAATCGTTTCCAACGACGTGGACATTCCCACGAGATCCCCGCCAAGAATTCCCGCCATTTTCACTTCGGCTGGTGTTTCATAGTGCGGGCCGCGGAACTGAACGTACACCCCTTCAGCCAATGTTGGGTCCACCTGGTGGGCCAGACGGCGTAGCGCTGGTGAATAGGCATCGGTCAGGTCAACAAAATGCGCGCCGGCGATGGGTGAATCACCGGTGAGATTGATATGGTCACGGATCAGCACGGGCGTGCCGGGTGTCCACTGTGGGTTGAGGCCACCACAACCGTTGGTGATGACCAGATGGCGGGCGCCGCAGGCAGCTGCGGTGCGCACCGGGTGGGCGACCGCGGCGGCGCCGTGGCCCTGATAGTAGTGGGTCCGCGCAGTAATCACCAGGGCGTTCACCGCCGTGTCACCGATTCGCACCGAGGTGATGGCCCCACCGTGGCCGGCAATATCTTCCGCGTAAAAGCCGGGTAATTCCGCGGCGGTTACGGTGGTGTTCACCTCACCGAGCAGAGTGGCAGCTTGCCCCCAACCAGATCCGAGAATGATGGCGAGATCATGGCGTGCAATCCCAGTTTTTTCGCGGATTATCTGCGCGGCAGCCTCCGCGAGTTGTGCGGGTTCGTTCCTCCGTTGGCTCATGGCGTTATTGTCTCACGCCCCCACCATTTGCTCGCGTGGTGAGACAGGTAATGTCTTTGCGAAGTCACTGCCGTGAGGTGAGGTTGTTTGCCACAATGATCACGTGAGCTCGCCCATTGATACTCCCGTTCCCATCCCCCTTGAATCGCCGTCCACGCCTCCGGCTGGTTCGCCGGTGCGAACCGGTCTGCACGTGGCCATTATCGGCGGCGGCCCGGGCGGGTACGAAGCGGCATTAGTTGCAGCACAGCTGGGAGCCGTTGTCACCGTGATTGAAGAACATGGGATGGGTGGATCCGCGGTGCTGACCGATGTCGTCCCCTCCAAAACCCTCATCGCCACGGCCGAATGGATGACCCTGACGGAGTCGGCCACCGAATTGGGGATCTACGCGGGTGATGGGGCACTACGCGTTGATATGGGACAGGTCAACGCGCGGGTGCGGGCCCTTGCTGTACAGCAATCACGCGATATCGCCGCACGCCTGGAACGTGAAGGGATCCGCGTTATTGCAGGACGCGCTCAGCTGTGCGGGACTAAGGGGGCACGCCACCGCGTCGCGGTCACGGGGGAGACGTGCGAAGAACTTGTCGCCGATATTGTCCTCATCGCCACCGGCGCCACCCCACGTGAACTACCGGATGCACAACCCGATGGTGAGGTCATCCTCACATGGAAGCAGCTCTACCACCTGAAAGCCCTGCCCGAACATCTCATTGTTGTCGGCTCGGGGGTAACCGGCGCGGAATTTGCTGGGGCTTACCATCAACTCGGTACCCGTGTCACCTTGATCTCTTCACGTGATCGGGTCCTTCCAGGTGAAGACGAAGATGCGGCGAACCTGATCGAAAATGTGTTTCGGCGTCGTGGCATGACCGTGCTCTCCCGTTCTCGTGCCCAGGCGGTCACCCGCTGCGGTGACGGTGTTGAAGTGCGACTAACCGACGGCCGGACAGTCACGGGCAGCCACTGTCTCATGGCGGTGGGCGCCGTACCTAACACTCGCGACCTCGGCTTGGAAGCAGCGGGGGTGAACATGCGTGAATCGGGACATATTAATGTCGACCGTGTCTCACGGACCACCGCGTTTGGAATCTATGCGGCCGGTGACTGTACCGGCGTTTATCCACTCGCGTCGGTTGCCGCAATGCAGGGCCGGATTGCGATGTGGCACGCACTGGGCGATGCGGTTGCGCCGCTGAGCTTAGAAGCGGTAGCGGCCAATATTTTCACCACCCCTGAAATTGCCACCATCGGTGTGACCCAGGCAGATATTGATTCAGGCCGGGTTGCCGGTGATGTTACTCGCCTGCCAATCCCACGTAATCCACGCGCGAAAATGCTCGGCATTAAGGAAGGATTCGTGAAAGTCTTCTCCGATTCGCACTCCGGGGTGGTTATCGGAGCGGTGATTGTTGCGCCACGTGCATCAGAGTTGATCTTCCCGCTGACCATTGCGGTCACCCACCGGCTGACAGTCGATGAGATTGCCAATGTCTTTACCATCTATCCCTCCCTGTCGGGATCGCTCGGGGAGGCGGCACGGATGTTGCACCAAGTCGATGATGAAGACTTCTTCGAATAGGCCAATCAGACGAAAGAAGGGTGTACGTCGCAGTGCGAACTGCGCTTAAATAGGCATATGAAACATCGCAGAACCTACCAAAAAGGTCCGCTAACCCTGCGTGGGCGGATGATCCCGAAGCTCACCACCGATGCGCGGCTACTGGATCATGACCAAGATATCGACTGGTTGCATAACGACCCGTGGCGCGTATTGCGCATCCAAGCCGAATTTGTTGAGGGGTTTGGAGCGTTAGCTGATCTGGGGCCGGCCGTATCTGTCTTCGGATCAGCACGCACCGGACCCGATAGTGCAGAGTATGCGATGGCGCGCACCATTGGCGCCCGCCTTGCCGAACGGGACTATGCGGTGATTACCGGTGGGGGGCCGGGGGTAATGGAAGGGGCGAACCGTGGATGTCACGAAGCGGGTGGGGTCTCGGTTGGACTGGGAATTGAACTGCCGCACGAACAGGGAATGAACAGCTATGTCGACCTGGGAATGAACTTCCGCTACTTTTTCGCGCGCAAAACCATGTTCATGAAATATTCCGAAGGGTTTATTGTCCTGCCGGGTGGGTTTGGGACCCTTGACGAACTCTTTGAAGCATCCACCCTGGTGCAAACCCACAAGGTACGTTCCTTCCCGATCGTCTTGGTCGGACGCGAATACTGGGGCGGACTGCTGGCCTGGCTGGAAGAAAAACTGGCCGGCGACGGCAAAATAGCGCATGCCGACCTGGACTATATCTCCCTGGTCGATACCCCCGAAGAGGCCGTGGAGGTGACCTGTCGACACATTGATCGACTGCGCGCCGAAGTTCCTCGCTCGCCCTAGGCCGCACTGCGCGCGGAGGTGATTTGGCGGCAACTCAGACGAATCGCACTATCTGGTTTAGAATGGTGGTGTTAGTCTCAACCATCGCCACGTTATGCGGTGGGAGCAAAATGCCGAGGAGAAGGACAAAACGTATGGCCGCCATGAAGCCCAGAACAGGTGAAGGACCATTAGAAGTTGCCAAAGAAGGCCGTGGCCTCGTCATGAGGGTTCCACTCGAAGGAGGCGGACGCTTGGTGGTAGAAATCTCCCAACAAGAGGCCGATGAGCTGTATGCGGCACTTGCACCTGTTGTGAGCTAATCGCCCCGCGTACACGTCACTCCCTGCCATTGGCAGGGAGTGTTTCGTTTTTCAGTGCGCCGCAGGCGGTAGGGAACTCGCCGTTTTCACTGCCGCGAGCAGCCCGTCACCGCATGGAAGTAGTGCCGAAATTACTCCGGGTTCATCACGCATAGCGCGCACTAACTCACGCATCTGTACCGTCGCGCGATCACGACGCGCGGGATCGGGAACTCGATCATGCCACAGGGTGCGGTCAAGGGCGACGATCCCCCCGGGCCGTAAAATCCGCAGCGCCTCTAATAGGTAATCGGCGCTCTCATCGGGATCGCCATCGACAAACACAAGATCATAGGCATTTGCCGCCAGACGGGGCAGGACTTTTAATGCCCGTCCGGTAATGAGGCGTACCTGTGGGGATTTCACGTCATCAAGGGCAAGTGCCTGACGTGCAATCGCCTGATATTCCCCTTCAATATCGATACTTGTCAGGACCGCATCGGGTGCCATCGCCGAGAGCATCCAGGCTGCTGAAGTGCCCGTTCCGGTCCCAATTTCTGCCACCGCATGGGCATCAAGAGCTGCCGCTAACAGCCGCAACGTCGCGCCGGTCCCCACGGTAATGGGG
>JAUNVN010000144.1 GCA_030537655.1 Bowdeniella nasicola
TTCGCCGATACTGGCCGCATCGAGTGTGGCAATCGTTCCCAAGAAGCGACACAGGTTGGCCATCGCCGTTTGCAGGTCAATGCCGCGTCGCTCAATGAGCCCGTCGGTGAACAAAACGATCGCATCACCGGGGTGCAATGTCACGCGGTGGGTGACGCGCGTAGCGGTGGGATATCCCAGCAGACCCGATGCTGAGGAGATCAGTGGGAGCGCACCGCCACGGGTGATTCGCACCCCGGGTAGATGACCGGCAAGTGCATAGTGAATTTGCCACTGCCCCAAACGGGTACGTGAAAACTCGGTAACCGAAAGGGCGGCAGTATTGGCGATCCGTAACCCCTGCACGGCCGTGTCAGCGCGTGAGATGAGCCGATTGGGACGCATTCGGGTACCACTAAGGGAGGCAAGCACGGCACGAATCTGGTTCATCGTCGCAATCGATTCGACGTCATGACCCACTGCATCCCCCAAGATCACCTGGGTGGTGTCACGATCGGCCGCGCGGATGTCGAACCAGTCCCCACCCACGTGGGCCACACGTGAGTGCGGCAGATAATAGGACCACACATCGAGATCACCAACCTCACCGTGGGCGGGCAACATTGACCGTTGCAGCGCTTCAATCAATACCTGGTTTCGGCTGCGGTACTCGAAAGTTTCCAGTGCGGTCGCCACCCGACGGCAGGTAGGTTCTAACAGTTCGCCCATAGCCGCATGTGACCAGCTCCCCTCTCCTGCGGGCGTGGCAGCCAACAGCAGTGGCATTGATGTGTGGGTCCGGGCGGCAATCACCGTGATCCGATCGCCAGGGCGGGCTTGCAATTGCGTGATCAACCGCGCAAACGCCCCGGTGGAAGGCACAGGAGCTGGGACCCTAAAGGTTCTGGCACCTCCGGTGGTTTGCCACCAGTGGGTAAGCGGGTCACGAGCAGCGCGCTCGTGATCAACTTCAGCGATATCTTCACGATCACTGATCATCCCGGAAATTTCCTGCAGACCGTCGTGGTGACGCAGGGTAAAAAACCCGGTGCGATGACCGCAGGTGCGCGCCACGAGTTCGGCAATCAGACGCACCACATTTTGGCTATCGCCAAGGGTTAACAATTCCGAGGTTTGTACAGCCAGCTGCAACCCCGCATGCAACTGTGCTTCCCGGGTGGGCGAATGGTGGGCCGCCTCGATAAGCGTCGGCGTGAAGGTCACCAGATACCGGGCCGGCCCACCCCCTTCCATCGCCGCACATGTCACATCCATCCAGCTGCTCTCGTGGGTACCGGAGAGCAGCAAGGTTGTGCGGTAGCGGGAGGCGGCTTTGGCGTGAGCGTGTTCTAGCACAGCGTGTAACCCCACGCGTGTAAGGAGGTCACCACCGGTCATCTGCCCGGCGGGAAGACCAAAGAACGCTGCTGCCCCCCGATTAACCCACGCGAGCGTCCACATCTCCTGTGCATCCCGAGTGGCCACCAGTGTGGCCACCGGATGGTGCAGTGCGACCTCACATTCGACAGCTACCCGACGATCACCAGAGTTCTTGTTCACGATACGTCCTTGACGGTATCCTTCTTCAGGCATGATGTTGGTAGTAGCTGTACGCGATGTAGGCACCAATGTAGTCGAATGTGAAAGAAATTGTGACGAACTCTTCAGATGGCGTGAATTTCCTCCTTCCCGAACCGGGAACAAACCGCGGGGAAGCCTCGGTGGTGGCCACCGGTGGGAGGACACGGCTCATTCTCGCCGGGGATATTGACTTACAGATGGTGCGTGAACTCAACGAAGCGATCGCCGAGTGTGAAGCGCGCGCGTTACCGCTCGATATCGATATGCGTCACGTCACTTTTATGGATTCTGCCGGCGTGGCAACCTTTGCGCGGATGATCACCGCGAACACACCCCTCACCCCGGTACGGTTACTTAAACCCCCGCGGGTGGTTCGCTACCTATTTGACATTACCGGGCTCATGGCCAGCGTTGAATTGCTCGAAGAAGACCCCGCATTTAGCGACCCCACGCGCTGGGCTGACGAACCCCCCACGAGCTAATGGGGCTATAGCCCCGGTGTTAGTCCTCAGCGGCAATGACCGCAGCTGACCGCGGCGGGAGGACCAGATGACCGGTTGCGGTGGTGCCAGTAAGCAGGTCGGTACCGCAAAATCCTCGTAACTGGGCGGCACGATCCCCGTGGTTTAACACGAAGGTGAACCCGCCGCGTTGCGCGACTTCCACGCCACTGGGTAACCCCACTCCGGGCAGAGGCAGCCGGGCGCGCGCTGCTGCAAGCCGTAAGACCGCCGCCCGCAAGGCGGCATCCCCATCGGTTGCAATATAGGTACCGCCGCCTGTCGCGCACCTGCGGTAGGTGATCGCTGGCTTACCTGCGAGATCACCGTGTGTGAATTCAGCTAGGACTTCCACATCGCTCTGAGCGCTGAGCAGCTCTGCCCACGCACGCCCGTGTAACTGGGGTCGCGGGCGGCACATCCGATCCAACACCCGTGCTAATGGGGAGGTTTCGTCGACATGCAGTGCCAGGGTATCGATGGCATCGGGGGTGCTAATCGCGGCACTGATCCGATCAACCCGCGCATCGATCGCATCCCAATATTGGGCTTCGTGAAGCTCGCTGCCTCCGGGCAGGTAGTGGTCGACGACGCGCACCCCGGTAAGTTCTTCCAGCACCGCGCCATAGCCTCCCTGATAGGCGCATCCTGTCTCATCAGTGACGGCGGTTGGAGCGGTGACAAGGATGTGGGCACCGCGCTTCGCCGCTGCGATGAGGTTGGAGGCCACTTTGGCAGACATCGCAAAATATTCGGGCACCACAATGATGCGATAACCATTGAGGTCGGAATCTGCGAAGGCAAAATCGACACTCACCCCCGCTTCAAAACAGGTCGCATGCCACCGTCGGATTGCCGCCCATCCCTGGTTGGGGCCCGGCCCGATGGCCGCTTCACGCTGCCATTGGCTAGGCCAATCCATCACGATCGCTACCGGACTGTTCACGCGGGTACCAGCGACGGGTGCGAGTTTTTTCAACTGCGCCCCCAGTTCCACCACTTCGGTCCAGGTGCGTGAGTCTCGTCCCGCATGAGGCACCATCGCCGAGTGGAAGGTTTCGGCTCCGCGAATTGATTGCCGCCACTGGAATTGCATAATCGCATCGGCACCGTGGGCAACACGTTGGAGTGATTCAAGGGCAAAGACCCCCGGACGTTTACGCACGTTCCGTTCGCGCCACTGCACCATCGCGGTCGTTTGTTCCAGCAGCATAAAGGGCTGACCGTCTTTAAGTGAGCGCATCAAATCGGCACTCAGGGCCGCTTCACGCGCGTGGTGGGCTGCAGCTGGGTTGGGATAGGAGTCGTCGCTGATAATGTCGATATGTTTCGCCCAGCGCCGATAGTTTGTTGGTTCGAATAACCCCATGAAATTCGTGGTGACCGGCAGGTCACTATATTCGCGTATCGCCTGTTTTTCGCCGAGATAGCACTGCAGTAACGCGTCGTCACTAAAGGCCGCGAAGTCGGCTTCTTGAGCGGGATTCGCCAGTGTGGGCATTGCCGCTGGTGGATTAATGTGGGCAAAACTCGGATAATGCTGCGACCAAAATGCGGTTCCCCACGCGTCGTTCAACTGGGAAATGTCACCGTATTTTTCTTCGAGCCACCGCCGGAAATCACGGGCGGAAACCTCGCAGTAACACCGGGAAATATGACAGCCGTACTCGTTGGAAATATGCCACATTTTTACCGCGGGATGCTTCCCGTAGCGGGCCGCCATCTTTCCAGCCATCCGGGCAGCAAGGTGGCGGAAGATCGGGGAGGAGGGGCAGTAGTGTTGGCGCGATCCAACCCCCAGGCGCACCCCGGTTTGGGTCACTGGCAGGGTTTCGGGATGGTTGGTTGCTAACCACGGTGGCGGTGAGGCCGTCGCAGTTGCCAGATCAATACTGATACCCGCCTGGTAGAGTTGGTCGATCACTGCGTCGAGCCAGGTGAAGTCAAATTCCCCTTCGGTCACTTCAATTTTGCTCCACGAGAAAATCCCCAGCGACACCATTGTCACCCCCGCCTCACGCATCAGGGCGATATCGTCAGTGATCGTCGCGGCTGACCATTGTTCGGGATTATAGTCGGCGCCGTAGTGCAGCACTGCAACTCCAGATTCGTCAGATGGAAGATGGCAACGTTGCCATTGTATGGCCGATTTGGAGCGTTGACATGTCC
>JAUNVN010000145.1 GCA_030537655.1 Bowdeniella nasicola
ATGAGGCGATGTTGAAGTAGTAGTTGGAGACCGGATTGACTTCGCTGAACTCATAGCCGGGTAGGGCCTCCATAACCGACATGGTGATACCGGCAAAAAGGGCATCGAGGCTGGTGGGCACAATCGAGGTGGAATAACCTGCCCCCGCGGCCGCAAAACCACCGATCAACCCGGCCACCGGATGGCGGCCAACCGCCTTGAAGACTAGTGCGGCAAGCGGTGGGATCACCACGAAGGCAGAGTCGGCCATAATCGAGCCGATCACGCCAACAAATCCCACAACATAGGGCAATAACCAGCGTGGAGCTGATCCAAATACGCTCCGGACTGCAACGGCGAGAAAACCCGTTTTTTCTGCCACCCCTACCGCCAATAAGATCGGCAGTACCGTCACCAGCGGTGGGAAGCCAATGTAATTCGACCCCATTGTGGTGGTCAGCCAGGTCAGGCCTTCACCGGTAAATAGGCCGTGAATTTCAGTGGCCTCCTCTGCACCTGGTACCTGCACGGTGGCACCTTGCCACGCGAGGATTGTCGAGATGATACCGGTGAGGAGGAACAGTCCTAAAAACAGGGTGAATGGTTCGGGTAGTTTATTGCCAACCCGTTCGACAGTATTCAAAAAGCGATCAAAGAATTTCGTGTTGGTGCCGGATCCCGGCGTGGCTGAGGGGGGTGCGTCGACGGTGGATTGTTCACTCATGACGTCTCCTTCGCTGCAAAATACGTTGCTACCTCTTCAACTCCACCGGCGAGGTCAAATTCTTCGCGCACCGCGTGAGCAAGTGCGTCATCAAAGAGAAAATCCGCGGCGGTTACAGCCAGGGCGTAGGCCCCGTCGGCAATGGCAACACGAGCTGGTGGTGAGGCAGCTGCCGTTGCGAATTCCGTGGTGTGTAATGCCACGGAGGCTGGCGCAATTTTTACCAGCGGGTGAATCGCAGGAATGCGATAGGAAATATTGCCGAAATCCGTTGAGGCAGCAATCGTTTCGGATAGGACTCCCCCCGGTAGCATCGACCGGCCGCACTCATCCATCGCCTTGCTAAAGCGCGCTTCCAACTCGCTATTGGAACGCACCGGTAGGGTCGGCGGATGTTCATCCCAGTTAATGTCCACCGCGCAGCCAGTCATCATGGCCGCGCCCCGGCAGACAGCTTCCACGCGCTCGGAAAGGTCACGCAAGGTGTCGGGATACTTACTGCGCACATACATGCGCAGTTCTGACAGCTCCGGAATGATCGAGGCTCGCTCGCCACCTTTGGTGGCAATGGTGTGGATCCGATCAACCGGGGGGATTTGTTGCCGCAGCAGGCCGAGTCCCGTGTAGGTTAAAGCCGCGGCATCCAGGGCATTTCGGCCCATGAAGGGTTGGGAAGAGGCATGGGCAGCTTTCCCGTGGAATCGCACGGTCAGCATTCGCCTGCCCAACCACACCTGATTGGTGGTATCAAAACTGTAGGGGTGGATCATCATTGCGGCATCCAGCCCGGTAAAAACTCCGGCACGGGCAAGATATTCTTTCCCGCTATGGCCTTCCTCTGCGGGCGTGCCAATCCACACGCACCGTCCCGGGAAGGCTTCGGGATTCGCAGCGACCACGGCCGTGAGCGCGAGGAATGCCCCCAGACCAGCCACAGCGATAATGTTATGACCACAGGCGTGCCCAATTTCCGGTAGCGCATCATATTCGGACAGGATCGCAACGCTGCGTCCTGCCTGGGTGCCCACACTGGCGCGCGCAGCAGTCTGCAGTCCCCCGATTCCGGTTTCACTTGCGATCCCGCGGTTACCAAGGGCGGCGGTGAGCGTGGCAACGGAGCGATGTTCAGCAAAGGCAAGTTCGGGATGGGCATGCAGGTCAGCGGCGATGGCAACCAGTTCATCATGCAGGTCATCCACGGCGCGGCGGATCGTCTCACGTACTGCGGCGGGCGCACCGAAAAAACCGCTCGACAGCGCACGCGCGTGCACCTGCCGCTGCGCGGTCTCATCCGCGATATGGTCGACAAATCCACCATACGGACGCTGGGTGTGAGGGCGGTCATATGTCATGGGTAACAAAGTACCATATGTCCGCTTCCGCTTTCGCGTGAGATAACCCACATTTGCTGGTGTTTACGGGGTGGGTGGATCCTCTCCAGCAACGAGCGCGAGCAGCGTTGGTCCGTAGCGTTGCAACTTTGTGGTGCCAATTCCGCGCAGCATCGATAGCTGTTGGAGCGTGCGTGGCTGTGCCTTAGCCAGAGCAACCAAGGTGGCATCGTGCAGGATCGTGAAGGGAGGTTTTTCCTGGCTGGAGGCTAGTTCATCGCGCCAGTTACGTAAGCGTTCATAGATGAGCGCTTCGTTGCCTTCGAGTTCGGCTCGCTGTTGTACACGTGCGGTGCCACGGTCACGGCGGCTTGGTTGCGAGGTGGACTCTTCGGGCCAAATTCCGGTAAGGAAGCGCGAATACTTCCGCCGGCCCCGCCCCGAGCGGGCGGTGGCATACGACAGGCGTAAATGTTCACGTGCGCGGGTGACGCCAACGTATAGCAGCCGTTTTTCTTCAGCTAGTGCCGCGGGAGTATCGGCCATTGAAATGGGTACAAAGCCGTCGGAGAGTCCTACGAGGAAGACCGCATCCCATTCCAGTCCTTTGGCAGCGTGCATCGAGGCGAGGGTGACGCCCTGAACCGTTGGTGCCAGCTGGTGGGCGGCGCGCTCGGCAAGCTCTGAATTAAAAGTCGCCAGGTCGCTACCACGCGTGGCGTGGAGTTCATCGGCAAGCATAACGAGGGCATTGAGCGCATCCCAGCGTTCACGCATGGCGCCCGCACCGGTTGGAGCCTGCGGCGACCAACCGAGCGTCCCGAGGATTTCACGCACCTGATGCGGCATGCTGCCTTCGGTGGTGGCCGCCGCTGCCCCGCGCAGGAGCACCATCGCGCGACGAATATCATCACGTTGAAAGAAACGTTCTCCACCGCGGATTTGATAGCCAATATTTGCCTGTGCGAGCGCGGTTTCAAAGGGAGCGCTTTGCGCGTTGGTACGGTAAAGGATCGCAATGTCCGCCAGTTGTACGCCCTGGCGGTGTAACTGCTCAATCTGGTTGACCACACCGGCAGCTTCACTCGCATCGTCATCATAACCGCGATAGTGCACTGGCGACCCTGAGGGGCGTTGCGCCGTGAGCGTTACCGCCCCGGCAGGCAGACGCCCAGCTCGAGTGCGTACCAGCCGGTTGGCCACATCGACAACCTGCGGGGTGGAGCGATAATCACGGGTGAGTTGCACGCGGGTGGCGTTGGGATAGCGCTGGGTGAATTCGGTGAGGTAGCGCGATGACGCCCCGGTAAATGAGTAGATCGTTTGCGAGACATCCCCAACGACGCAAATATCGTCACGTTCACCCAGCCACAGATCTAACAGCCGCTGTTGTAACGGGGACACATCCTGGTATTCATCCACCACAAAGTGACGGTATTGCCGACGGATTTGGTGTGCGACGTCGTTGCGTTCAACCAATAATCCCACCAGGGTGAGTAATACGTCTTCGAAGTCCATCACCCCTTTTTCGGTCGTCAGTTCACCATAGGTGCTCATAAGCTGGGAGATATCGGAAAAACCAATCTCACCGATCGGTTGCCGCCCAGCGGCAATGGCGCGGCGCTGATAGTCGGTTGCGGTCACCATTTGCACTTTCGCCCACTCAATTTCGGCCGCAAGATCCCGCAGGATTGCGCGATCGGTCGCTAACCCCAGCCGCCCAGCAGCTTCGGCAATAAACGCGATTTTGTGTTCGACCAATCCCGGAGGTGTCCCACCGATATGGGTGGGCCAAAAATAGCGCAATTGGCGCAGCGCCGCAGCGTGGAATGTGCGGGCTTGCACCCCACCCACACCGAGGTCACGCAGTCGCGCCCGCATTTCGCCGGCGGCGCGCGCCGTGAACGTCACGGCGAGCACATTGTGGGGATGGTACACCCCGCGTTTGACCCCGTTGGCAATTCGGTAGGTGATGGCGCGGGTTTTGCCAGTGCCAGCTCCTGCCAGCACACACAGTGGTCCGCGCAAATGTTCAGCCACCACCCGCTGGTCATCATCGAGGGCTGCTAGCAGATCCACTACGCGCCTCGCCACGTGTCAATGAGGGTGCGTGCCACCGAGATTCCCGGTGGGAAGGTCACACTGCCCGCAGCGGCTGCGCCGGCCAGTTCGGCACGGGAATAGAACT
>JAUNVN010000146.1 GCA_030537655.1 Bowdeniella nasicola
ATTCGAGTGCGTGGCGTGGCAGCGTGGCGGTGATCAACTTTTGGTATTCAGCCTGCCCGCCCTGTCGCGCGGAAGCGACGGATCTGCAGGCTCTACACGAAGAATTCCCCGAGGTGTACTTCCTGGGGGTTAACCCCCGTGATGAAGTATCAGCCGCGAATGCTTTTGTCGACACCTTCGCGATCACCTATCCCAATGTGCTCGATACCAACGCGACGATCGTGGCCGACCTGCAGGGCAAAGTCCCGCTGCAGGCAATGCCCACCACCATTGTGATCGACCCGCAGGGGCGGATTTACGGCCGTATCCTCGGGCGGATCACCCCCTCGGTACTGCGCGGAATGATTGAAGATGCGCGCGCGGAGGCAGGCGATGGGTGAGTTTTTTTCCACCCAAATTTTTTCCGGCTCCCTGCTCATCTCCATCCCCGTGGCCCTCCTCGCGGGGTTAATCTCCTTCGCCAGTCCCTGTATTGTGCCGCTGATTCCCGGCTATGTGGGCTACCTGTCAGGTCTGACGGCAGCGGCCAGTGAACCCGGGCATACCCGGCAGAGCCCCACCGGGCGGGTGGCAGTGGGATTGATACTGTTCGTTGCGGGATTCACCACCGTGCTGGTGGTGTTAACACTCGCGAGTATTTTTGCTTTGAGCTCCTTTGCCACCCACGTACCGCGTATCGCCCAACTGCTGGGTGTCGTGGTGATTATTTTGGGCATCGGGTTTCTCGGCTACCTCCCCAGGTTGCAAACCCAATGGCAACCATTGGCGGCGCTGCGCGGTAAACAGGTGGGCGGTTTTATCCTCGGCGTGGCCTTTGCATTGGGCTGGTCGCCGTGTATTGGCCCCACCTACGCGGCTGTCTTAACCTTGGCGCTGTCAGAACACTCAATGCTGCGCGGGTTGGTGTTACTGGTTAGTTACAGCGCAGGATTGGGACTGCCGTTCATCGCGGTGGGGCTGGTTGTGGCGCGGCGCGCAGCGCTGCCCAGCTGGTTGCGTACCCACCGACGTACCTTCAACCTGATTGGGGGCTGGCTGCTCATTATCCTCGGAGTGTTGCTGGCAACCGGTTGGTGGACCACGTTTGTGACCTGGATGACGACGAATATGGGCGGAGCGGTGATTTAGGCGTGCGTGAAATCATCCGCTGGGCGCGCTGGTCGTGGCGGCAACTGACCAGTATGCGGGTGGCAATCTACCTGCTACTCATTCTCGCCCTTGGCGCCACCCCCGGATCGTATTTTCCCCAACGGGCAACCGATGCTGAAGGGGTGGAGACCTACCTGCAAACCCATCCGGTTGCCGGACCAATCCTCGATCAGCTCGGGATGTTTAACGTCTATACCTCAGTGTGGTTTGCCGCAATCTACCTGCTGCTGTTCATCTCTTTGATCGGCTGTATCATTCCGCGCACCGGCGAGCTGATCACTCAGTTGCGTCAACCACCGGTGCGTATTCCCACCAACCTGGCACGCTTTGAGCACTACCGGCGAATTGAACTGCCCCCAGCGATCGCCCCCACCTTAGTCCTTGACCAGCTGTCGACCCACGTGCGTGAGCGCTATCGACTGCGCCGACAAGCCGAGGGAATCTCAGCCGAGCGCGGCTATCTCAAAGAAGCTGGTAACCTCATCTTCCACTACGGACTCGTGGCGATCTTAGTGGCCTTTAGTTGGGGCCAATTAACGACCTACCGCGGCCAGGCAATCGTGGTGGAAGGGCGCGGATTTGCCAATGCGCTGGTCGACTACGATTCCTTTCAGGCCGGCGCGTGGTTTCACGACGCCAACCTCACCCCCTTTGCCCTGACCCTCGATGACTTCACCGCGAGCTTCACCCCATCAGGTCGTCCCGAGGCTTTTCGCGCCGAGGTATCCATCACCGAAGCTGATGGCACTACCCACCGTGAACACATCACCCCAAATCATCCGGTTCGCGCCGCCAATACCGCCGTAACCCTCTCCGGCAATGGCTATGCACCAATCGTGCGCGTGTGGGATGGCGCCGGCGCGGAGGTCTTTGCGGGCCCGGTCCCCTTCATCCCCGAAGATGCAAGCTATCGTTCACGCGGGGTAATTAAAGTACCCGACGTGAGCGAGAACCTCGACCAGCTGGGATTTTCTGGAGCATTCTTACCTTTCGCCGTTGACGATGGCGCAGGCACGCTCACCTCGGCACACCCCAGTGCCATCCAACCCCTGCTCGTGTTGGATGTGTGGCATGGCGATTTAGGCCTCGATGACGGGATCGCACGCAACGCCTACCAACTCCATACCGATGACCTCACCCAGGTGGTTGATCATGATGGCCAGCCCTATGTCCTCAAACTCGCTCCCGGTGAGCGCCGCGACCTGCCAGATGATCTCGGTGCGATCGAATTCGTGGAATTACAGCGATTCGTTTCGCTTGATATTCGCCACGACCCCTCTACCTGGGCGCTGCTGGGAGCAACGCTCGTGACCGCCGCAGCGATGTGCGTGAGCCTATTTGTTCCACGTCGACGCCTGTGGGCAACCGTTACGAGTGCCAAGCACGCTACAGTACTCGAAGTAGCTGGTCTGGCACGCGGAGAGGATGCCCGGATGGAAGCCGAACTTGACTGGCTGGTTGCGCCCGTAACGACAGGAGATACCGATGGGTAGGGTCGCTGATCTTTCCACCTTGCTGATCTACGGTGCGATCGCGGCACTGGTGGTGGCGATGATTGCTTTTGCAATTGATGCCTCTGGCAAAATCCACCGCAGCGATTCGGCGGTGCGCCGTCCGGCAGCCAATGCTGGAATTATGGTCACCTGGCTTGCCACGGTCTTTCTGCTCCTGGGTGTCATTACTCGCGGGATCGCCCAGCGGCACGTGCCGTGGTCAAATATGTACGAATTCACCGTGCTGTTCACGCTGATGGGGCTGGTGATCTATCTGGTGCTCAATGCGCGCGGTGACCTGCGGGCCATCGGACTGTTCGTGACGATCCCAGCCGTTAGCCTGTTGGGAATTGCGGTGGTGTTGCTCTATAGCGCTGCCGATGGGGTCGCGCCGATCTTAGATCATTACTGGTTGGTGATCCACGTGCCACTGGCCATTGGAGCGGTTGCCGTTTCCAGTGTTGCCGCCGCACTGGCGACATTGCAGCTCGCCAAAGACTACACCTCCGCCAGTTCCTCACGCCTTGGGAAACTCCTGCGCCCATTGCCAACTCCCGCGGCACTCGAACGTCTTGCCCACCGCTTTACCGCAGTTGGATTCGTGCTGTGGACCTTTACGCTCATCGCCGGTGCGATCTGGGCGAACTCCGCGTGGACCCGCGCGTGGGGGTGGGATGCCAAAGAGGTGTGGACCTTGGTGATCTGGGTGATCTATGCAGCCTACCTGCACGCCCGCGCAACCCGCGGATGGGATGGAAAGCGCTCAGCCTACCTGATATTGCTCGGTTTTCTCGCGATCTTGATCAACCTGTTTGTCGTGAATTATTTCTTCGATTCGAAACACTCATACGCGCTTACCACCCACGCGCTCCAGGTGCTGATGAGCTAGGAGCTGGCAGGCGGTTCATCATCGTGATCGCGCTCATGTAAGCGTCGTTCACGGTCAGCCTGTTCGGCAGCTTCACGTTCGCGTTTCAACCGTTCATAGTGGGCTTTGCGGGCTTGCCAATCCAAATCAGCTAAAAACGCCTCATTATCATCGGGAGCCACCGGTCGTTGCCGGCGTAATCGCGGTGGGCGGATCGCTTCGGTGCGTGAATGCCCAGCGAGTCGGGAGGTGACCAGCCAGGCAATCGGACCGATGACCGGCACAAGAATCAAGACAATCCACAGTCCCTTGGGTAACCCGCTGGGAACTCGCCACCTCGGAGTGAGGGCGCAGTCAGCCAGCGCATAGATCGCCAGTGCGACCGGCAGAATATAAGGCAAAATGCGAGGCATATCTTCACCCTACGCAGCATTGACCACCCGGCGCGTAAATTTGGCCGCCAGCGAAACCGACTAGAGTGGGGGTGTGGCCCTTGTGAAATATTCCCTCTACCGTCTCATCCTTGCTGCGGCGCTGACCTACGTGCTGTGGCTGATTGGTTTCCACATTTATCTTGCCGTGGCGCTAGCCGTGGTGATCGCAGCGATGCTCTCCTTCATTTTCCTACCGAAAACCGGCACGGCAGCAGCCAACCAGCTCGCCAGTTTCATCCCTCAACGCAAACGCACCAGCGCCACAGCGCT
>JAUNVN010000147.1 GCA_030537655.1 Bowdeniella nasicola
GCGACCTTCTGCTCCGGAGGCAGACGCTCTATCCGCTGAGCTATCGGGGCCGATGCCCTCCCATCTTAGTCATCTTTGGTCCCAGTGCCCAAAACGGCAGTGCCACCGTCGTCGAGTTCGTCATCAACATCACCGGGCCGGCAGGCCTGAATTCCCGCAATTGCCAGCGCGAGGGTGCCAAGAAGTAACACGATCAGTGGGATACGCCACCCACCGGTGAGATCAACAAGAATACCGATCAGTAGCGGTCCGGCGCCGGCAGCAATGTAGCCGATTGATTGGCTAAATCCAGAAAGTGCCGTGGCCACTTCGAGATCACGGGCACGCAGGGAGATGAGGGTCAGGGCGAGGGGGAAACAAAATCCCGATAGCCCCAAACAGGTCGCCCAGAGCCACGGCAGACTTGCCGGGGCGAAAAGCAGGCCAAGATATCCAACAATTAACAGCGCCGTAAAGGTCACGACCAGCGGAGTCAGGGAGGGCAATCGCACGGTTAATGACGGGACGATAAGCCCACCTGGGATCCCCATAAACGTAATGATGGTGATCAACCATCCCGCGGTGGTCGGATCGATTCCCGCATCACGATATACCTGGGCGACCCACCCAAAATGAATGTAGGCATTCATTGACTGCAGTCCAAAGAAGGCCGCAATCCAGCGTGCTTTTGCGCTGGCAGCAACCTGCCACAGCGAGGTGGTGGCACGGGTTTGCAACCGCACTCCACCGCGTTCCTTGCCCCACACCACCGCCATAACGATGCCGGCCGCCAGGGCGGGCAGCGCCCAAAAAGCAAGCGAACTCCGCCACGACCCGACAGCGGCAAGCGGCTGACCGATCGCCGTGGGAAGTGTCGCACCGATCGCGAGGAAAACCGTGTAGGTGGACATCACCGCACCGAGGCGGTTGGGAAAGTGACGTTTGACAAAGACGGGGGCCAGGACGTTCCCGAAGGCCATCCCGGCTAGGGCCAGGCCGGTAAAAGCAAAAAAGGCCGCCGTTGGCAGATATGGGCGAGCCGCAGCGCCGATGGCAATCATCGCGCAGACCACCACGAGGGCGCGGTGCAGTCCGAGTTTACGCGCCACGCTGGCCGCGCCGAGCCCAGCTGCAGCAAAGACGAATCCCGGAAGGGCGGTGAGCACTCCCGCGCCGGTTGCTGATAGCGGCAGTGCCTGCTGAATTTCGGAAAGCAACGGACCGACACTGGTAGCACTGGCACGTAGGTTCACGGCAAAGAGCGCAACCGCGATTAACAGCAGCCAAGCATAGCCGCCACGCGGGCGGCGCAGGAAATCAGCCATTATGCCAGCAGTTCCAATGCTCGGCGGGGCCGGTCGGTAATAATCCCATCAATAGTGCTGCCAGCCAGCCGGCAAATGTCAACATCGTCATTGACGGTCCACACATCAACACGCAGCCCAAGAGCGTGGCACAGCGTGATGAATCGGTCGGTAAGCACGCGAATCTTGCCATAGACTTCCGGCACTTGCACGCCGCTCGCCCGCCGGATTCCAGGATCTAACTTCGCTAGGCGCACCGCGGCAGAAAGTGGGAGGTGTGAAAGACCAAAGAGTTGACCGACGATAATCTGACCGGCTGAAAACCGGGTATGTGGGGCAATCTTTGCCATGTATCCAAGGCGCGCATCACAAAAGGATGCGAGGAAGAAACGCTCGGGATGGGCGCGGGCAATGCGAGCGAGGGGGCCGGCTACCGCATCACACTTCGCATCGACAATAAACCGTAATTCGGGAAACTCTTTGAGCGCATCGAGCAGTAACACCGGTGGATCGCCGGCCGCATCACGCATCTGGGAAACCTCACGCCAGGTGAGCTCACTGAGCATTCCGTGTCCATCTAGGACGCGATCGACATGGGGATCGTGGAGTAAGACCACCGCACCGTCGGCGGTGATGTGCACGTCGGTTTCCATCCAGCTCACCCCTGCGGCACGGGTATGTGCGAGTGCTGTGTAGCTATTTTCTGGCGCCTCCAGGCCGCCGCCACGATGGGCGATGATCCGGGCCATCACTTAGCAGGAGCCGGGATCGACCGCACCGACTTCTTGCAGCCACCCAAGGGGTTCGATCGTGTGCATATCCTCGCCTACGTGCACTTCAAAGTGCAGGTGCGGCCCGGTTGAGTTCCCAAAGGAACCAACGCCGCCAATGACCTGACCGGCTTTGACTTCTTCACCGGTGGCGACATAGACACCATCGCCATACATGTGCACATACCAGGTTTGGACTTTTTGCCCGTTGATCTCGTGCTCGAGAATAATCAGCATGGATGAACGCCCATCCTTACCGTTACCGGCATGGACAACAACGCCATCGGCTACCGCATGAATGGGCGTGCCTACCGGCGCGGCCATATCGGTTCCTTCATGTTTGGACGTGGCACCAAATAGCGGATGGACGCGCATTCCGTAGGGCGAGGTGTGATTATAGGTCCCGTCAACCAGCGGTTTAACGATTTTTACTTCGGAGCGTTCCTGCACGGCCGATCGCAGCCCCGAGGCCCCCTCAACCGCAGCTTCGCACGCGCCCAACTGTCGTTGAGAGTTCCGTGAAGCTGCCATCGTCGCAGCCCGAGTGTGCGCGAGAGGATCTTCATGAATGGATGCCGGAGCCTGGTGGTTGTGACTGGCTTGGTTGGCAAGTACCGCGGAGGAAAAATCTTCAACCGCAGCTTCCATTGGTGCCCCAACGCCGGGCAGCGCCTGGGCGGTGGGTGCGGAATTCGTCTTCAGAGCACCTGACAGGGGCACGCCAATCGAGATGGCTCCCAAACTCGCCACGATTGCCGCTTTGGACAGCAGCGGAATATTCGGGCGTTTTTTCTGTCGCGCCGCATGCAGCTGCCGTCGAGTCAGTGGTGGCACCTCTTCGGTGTCACCACCGGCGGTGGCAACTGCTCCGGAGATCCGTTGCAAGGTGGCGCGTTCGCGTTCGCGAATTTCACGTCGCGTTAGCGGTTTCACGCCGCTGTCATGCACGCAGTGGGTCATCGCTTGGCTAATTCCTAGGTGGAGGGCAGGGGAAGCGCAGCCGCAGCTGGCTTTATACCCTGACGGTAATGCATTGGCAGCAAAATGTACACGCGATGGACCGCTATGTGGTTTGCCTCACCGCTTAGCGCGGTGGTTTTGCGCGGTGACGTTGCATCATATCGCGTACTTCACCTACGAGTTCTTCCAAAATATCTTCCAAGAACACCACGCCAAGCAGCTCTCCATCATCGCTATCAACACGCGCAAGGTGGGCGCCAGTAACCTGCATGGTGCGCAGAGCTTCTTCAACTTGCGCCTCGGGGTGTACGCGCGCCAGTGTGCGGATTCGCCAGCGAGGAACCGGTGCCCCTCGTTGATGTTCATCGGCATACAGCACATCTTTAATGTGCAGGTAGCCGAGCAGCTCACTACTGGAGTCAGTAATGGGGAAGCGCGAGTACCCGGTTTTTGCGACGGCAACTTCGAGTTGTGCCGGGGTAACATCAGCGGGCAGCGCCACCACATCATCGCGCGCCACCATCACATCGGCGGCGTTTTCTTCAGAAAATTCCAGTGCGCCACTCAGGAGGCCGAGTTCATCATCAAGTACGCCTTCGGCTTGGCTGCGCTCAACAATCGAGGCGACCTCTTCGGCGGTAAAGGCCGAGGCAACTTCACTTTGTGGTTCAACGTGCAACAGATGTAACACCAGGTTGGCAATCGCGTTGAGCGCCACCAAGATCGGGTGGATCGGTTTTGACAGCCACACCAGGGGTGGGCCAAAAACCAGTGCAGCGCGCTCTGGGGAGGCGATCGCCAGATTCTTCGGCACCATCTCCCCCACCACGACGTGCAGGTAGATAACAATCGCTAAGGCAATGGTGAACCCAACAATATGACTGGCCTGGGCGGGTAACCCGATCGCAACGAGCGGTGCTTCCACTCCGCGCGCAATTGCCGGCTCCGCGACCGCACCAATCCCAGTTGAACACACGGTGACCCCAAGTTGGGCGGTTGCGAGCATATCGGTGACATGTTCAAGGGCCCACACGACGGTTTTCGCACCGAGTTTTCCTTCGGCAACCAACG
>JAUNVN010000148.1 GCA_030537655.1 Bowdeniella nasicola
ATTGCCCTCACCCAACGCTACAGCGCCGCCGCCCAGCGCCAACGTCTCACCCTGGCCGCTGATCTGCACGACGTGCTTGGTCAACAGCTGACCGCGATGAGTGTCAAAGCCGAACTGCTCTCCAAATTACTCCCCGCCGACACGCCTGTTGCTGCGCGTCAACAAGCCGATGATCTCGCCAACCTCGCACGTCAGGCCCTCACCGACGTGCGCGCCGTGGTTGCCGGTACTCGCCGCGCGCAACTCGAGGTAGAAATCAAAGAAGCGGCTAACCTGCTGGAAGCAGCCGGTATTCAGCTGCACGTGACTTGGCAAGATCGCGTCGATGAGCTGAGCGGCCTGATCGCCGAGGTGGGGCCCTACCTGGTGCGCGAAGGGGCAGCAAATATCGTCCACCACGCCACCAGTGCGACCCGAGCTGCGCTGACCATTGGTGCCCATCACATTACTCTGCGCGATAATGGACACGGCGAACATCCGCCCGACCGCAGTGGTGCCGGCCTTGCTGGACTGCGCGAACGTATCGGCGAGCTGGGTAAGCTTACCGGCGCGGTACATCCAGATGGCGGATGGCAACTGCAATTACGGGAGGCTGGACAATGATCCGGGTCCTGATTGTTGACGATCAGGCAATGGTGCGCGAAGCATTGGCAGCACTGCTAAACCTCGAAGATCACATTGATGTGATCGCCCAAGCAGCCAACGGCCAGGAAGCGCTAGCCGTGCTCGCGAAAGCCGAGCGTGATGGAACCAGCATTGATGTGGCACTGTTGGATGTAGAAATGCCGGTGATGGATGGCATCACTGCTGCCGCGCGTATTCGCGAGCAGTTCCCAACTGTCCGAATCTTAATGGTCACCACGTTCGGTAAGCCCGGCTACGTTAACCGTGCGATTACCGCCGGAGCAGACGGCTTCGTGGTGAAGGATGCGCCGGCAGCTGAACTGGCGACCGCAATTGCGCGGGTCGCACGTGGCGAGCACGTTGTCGACCCCCAATTAGCTGTGGCTTCTCTCACTCGCGGAACCTCGCCGCTGAGCGCTCGTGAAACCGAAATCTTGCAGGCGGTTGCCACCGGAGCTGCGGTGCGAGATATCGCGGCAACGCTGTATTTGCATCCCGGTACCGTCCGCAATCACATTTCCGCCGCAATTACCAAAACCGGGGCCCATGATCGCACCGATGCGATCCGGATCGCACGTGAAGCCGGCTGGCTATAGAATCACGCGGCTAGGATAGCCTTATGAGCGTTATCGTCACCAATGAAATCACCGTTGATCCTGCCCGCACCGAAGCGGTTGCACGCCAATTTGCCGAAAATGCAGCCGGTATTAAACAATTCGCAGGTTTTCTCGGCTTCCAACTCTGTCGCCCTACCGACCCGGATGATAATCGGTGGCTGGTGATTACTCACTGGGATAGCCAGGAAGCCTACCACGCGTGGCGCACCTCAAAGGACTATTCGCGCTCGCACAGTAAGGACACGCCCGAAACTACAGCACAGCGCGCCGACAGAGAGCGTAAAGCTGGCTCGGTAGTGCGCCACTATGCTGTGGAGTTCAATACCGACGATGCCTAATTCGGGGTGGTAACCCCGTACTGGCGTAATCAGTTACCGCCATCTGCCAGCGCGACGATGTGAGCTGACACGGGCTCATCGGCGGTGGGATACGACAGCAGGTGAGCACCTCACCCTCGGTAACATTAGCGAGCCTACCTGTCATCACGAGGGGATCGTCATCCTGATCCCCGATGGGGTGATGAGCATACCGATAGTGTGATTTATCCACCTCGTGCACCGCTCCGATCGGGGCTTTTCGCCCCGGTATCGCCGGTTAGATCGCCGGGTTATCGCGTTGGTCATTGCTGCGCCAGGGTCCACTCCTCGCTCTGCCCAGCGGCGAATGTCTGCTCACCACCCCAACTGGAGCACCAACGGTAAGCCACCACCTGTCCTACCTTTCCATCCCTGTCAATCCTCCAAGCAGCTGTGTGCCTCATCGTGTGTGATCGCGCATCTTCTGTGTGGTGGGGGCGCTCTTTGCTGGCCGCTGCGGTGAAAGGCGGTGAGGTCCCGCAGTGCTTACTCACCAGACCTATTGCCAATCTGGGGCTCGATTCGCAGGTTTATCCTGCCCGGACCTTACGTGGCTATTGCCTACTTGGCGCCCACTCCCCCAGATCAGCGCACTGTCTTGGGGTGTACCTGTGCGATCCACACGTGCTGATGGTCAATTTCCCAGCCACATTTAGCGCTGGCGCTGGGATTAGAGGTCTTGATGGCGCACCTGCTTCCCCCTGCCGGAGATTGTGTAATCCTGCCTCACCTCGAGATTTCTGTCATCTGGATTGTCGGAGCGGATCATCGCGGCAGCCTCAGCGCTTTGCAGGTGGTACTCACTGGCACGCTGCGGGATTGCAACCTTGTGAGCGCGGCACAGGTGTGGCACGAGATGTCCCAGCAGGAGGGCCGCTGGGAATACGAACTGCCCCCTAACCGCGTTGGCGCAGTCGCCACAGCGGACCTTGTGCCGCGAGTAATCTCCCCGGACAACCGACTTCAAGGACCTGCCCGTTGTCGAGAACAATTACCTGGTCAACCGAATCAATATGCCCTAGCCGATGGGTAATTTCAATAATGGTCGCCGCTGGAAAACACGCGCGGATATTGCGCCGTAACACCTCTGCCTGGTCGGGATCGACATGTGCAGAAAACTCATCAAGCACAAGTACCCGCGCCGAGCGTAGTAGGGCGCGTGCCAACGCCAGGCGCTGGCGCTGGCCTCCAGACAATGCGGCACCGCGTTCCCCCACGGCCGCATCAAGCTGATCGGGCAGAGCGCGGACATAATCAGCGAGATCCGCATGCTGCAGCGCATCCCAGAGTTCCTCATCGCTCGCATCATGTTTTGCGATGTACAGATTCTCACGGATTGTCCCACGGAAAATATGGGCGCGCTGGGTGACAACGGCAATTTCTTTTCGCACCACCGCCATCGGGAGGTCCGCCAGGTTCACTCCTCCGAGTGTGACCGCTCCCCGATCCGGATCAAAATAGCGCAGCGCAAGGGCGGCAAGGGTTGATTTTCCGCACCCGGTTGCGCCCACCAAACAGGTCCATTGGCCCGCCGGCGCGGTAGCGCTCACGTCGGTCACAGCTGGCCGGCCTTTTTGCTGTCCGGGATAGGTGAAGGTGACCTCTTCCCACTGCACCGCAAGGGGTCCTGCGGCAAGACTCGCATCACCATCATGAAGCGCAAGACCAGTTTCTTGGAGTGCGTAGATGCGCTCGGCTGCCGCAAAGGAGTTATCCAGGGCGATAGCAAAACCCTCAACTGCGCGCACGGACTCCCACGAGCGGTAATAGGCGGCCAGCAACGCGATCAACCAGGCGATCGAAAGATCGCCGCGTGCTAGCGGTGATGCAAGCTGGGCTGCGAGTATTACCATTCCGCCATAGAGCGCCCCGTGGCTGAGCGCTGTACGCACGGCGGTGACAATACTGCGGCGACGATTAGTGCGACACAGGTCCGTATCAATGGCATCCATCGCCGCGAGCCGTTCATCCTGGCGGCCATAGCCGACAATTTCACTGACTCCCTGGACGGTATCGGTCACATGCTGCAATAGCTCGCCGCGCAGGCCCAGCGACTCGGTTGCGGCACTGGCAGCACCCCTTGCACCCAGGAGAGGAAGACCAACGACTCCAATGAGATACAACGTGATCAGCGTGAGCCCGATAGGCCATCCCCCCAGGAAACCACCCGCGCTCGTAATGACGATCGGGATGATGAGAGCTGAGACCACCGGAGCAAAGGTATGGGCAAAGAACACTTCAATTCGGTCAATATCGCGGGTGATGCGTGAGAGTAAATCTCCCGACCATCCCAGCCGCATAATCGCGGGTGATTGGGATTTGAGACTGGCAAATACCTGGGTGCGGAGTAACTCGAGGGCTTTAAAGGCAACATAGTGTCCAAAGAAATGCTCCGCATACCGCAGCAGTGCCTTGGATACAGATATGAGTGCCAAGATGCCAAGGACCCACCAGATGCG
>JAUNVN010000149.1:0-2555 GCA_030537655.1 Bowdeniella nasicola
CGCCGAAACTGCGCCTTGGAGAGCTCACCCTCGCCTCCCCATCCGCGGCTGCTCAGGCGGCTGGCGCCGGTATCCACTTTGGGATCGCTACCGATCTGGCCGGAGATCATCGCACCTATTTTCTGCCGACGATTGCCACCCGCAGTCCCATTCACAGCGCCGAGCCCTACCTGTTAGGACGCACCGGTGGACGCTACCACTACGATGCGGTGGGTCTTCCCGCATTTGGTCGCTTCCTTGCCGCCGCCTTGGAATTGGAGGGGGACTTCAAAGCGAGCAGACCGCTGGATGTGGAACAGTCGAATACCTCTGTGGTTGTCACCACCACGGCTACCACCGTAATCGTGAAGATCTTCCGGGTGCTAGCTGTGGGGGATAATCCCGACGTGCAGATCCAAGCGGCACTGGCAGCCGCCGAGTGCGCCGATATTCCAACGCCGGCTGGCGCCCTTGGTGCAACCTGGAGCGATGGTGCCACCGGGATGCGGGTGAGCGGTGATATCGCGGTAGCCCAGGAGTTCATCGCCGATGCTAGCGACGGGTGGAAACGAGCCGTTGCGGCCGCAACTGGCGATGACCGGAGTTTTTGCGCCCACAGTGAGGCACTTGGCGCGGCACTTGCCCGAGTTCACGCGGCTCTGGCCAACACGCTCGGGACCAGCACGACTGATGAGCGCGACGCGATTGCGAAGCGATGGCGTGAGGGATTTCGCGCCGCACGCACCCACGTTCCCGAGTTAGCGCCGCTGGGCGAGCGGATCGAGGAGATCTTCACCGCGGCGCTCGATACCACGCCATGGCCACCAGCCCAGCGGATTCATGGCGATTTTCACCTCGGTCAGGTACTCGCGAGCGACCACGGTTGGAAACTTGTGGATTTTGAAGGTGAACCACTGCGTCCACTGGAGGAACGTCGCCAACCTGACGTGGCGTTGCGCGATGTTGCCGGGATGCTGCGCTCCATTGATTACGCCGGTGCGAGTGGTGCCGCACTGGCCAGTACCCGCGAGGGGAAGCGAGCCCACCGCGAGGTGTGGACCCAGGAGGTCTCGGCCGCCTTTATGCGCGGCTACCGCCACGGCGGTGGTGACCTTGACCAGGAGGCGCTGCTGCGGGCCTTCATGGTGGAAAAAGCACTGTATGAAATTGTCTACGAAGCGGTGAATCGCCCAGCGTGGCTCGCTATCCCACGCAATGCGATCACCCGGCTATGCGAGGATAGCAGTATGGATCCCATCGCTGTTGAGCACAGTACGTTAGTGGCCGTTGCCCACGGAACCTACCACGACCCGCACGCGGTCCTTGGGGGTCACCCCCACGACGGACGGGTGACGATTCGAGTACGCCGACCGGGCGCGAGCGCTGTTGAAATTCTCACCGACACTGACACCTATCCGGCCCGCCACGAATGTGAGGGTGTGTGGGTGGCGGTCCTTCCCGGCAGTGAGGTACCCGACTATCGGGTGCGGGTGAGCTACCAGGGAGAAAGTCACGTCAGTGATGACCCCTACCGGTTCTTACCGAGTTTTGGTGAGCTTGATGGTCACCTATTTGCTGCCGGGCGCCACGAAGATTTGTGGCAGGTGATGGGAGCGCACGTTCGCCGCTACCCCTCCCAGCTCGGAGACGTGTGTGGCGTGTCCTTTACGGTGTGGGCTCCCAATGCCCGCAGTGTGCAGGTGCGCGGAGATTTTAACGGGTGGGATGGCGCCAACCACGCGATGCGTAGCCTTGGCGCCAGTGGCGTGTGGGAGATTTTCATTCCCGATGCTAAAGCTGGTGATTGCTACAAATTCCTCATCTGCACCGCCGATGGCTCCTGGGTGGAAAAAGCCGATCCGATGGCGCGCGGGACGAAAGTGCCGCCAGATACCGCTTCGGTGGTGGTTGAGTCGACCTACCAGTGGCAAGACGAGGAGTGGATGCACCAGCGTGCAACCCGCGACCCCCACCAGGGGCCGATGTCAATCTATGAGGTCCACCTGGGGTCATGGCGCCAAGGTTTGCACTATCGCGCCCTTGCCCATGAGCTCGTTGAGTATGTCACCTCCCTGGGCTTTACCCACGTGGAGTTCATGCCAATTGCCGAACATCCCTTCGGTGGTTCATGGGGCTATCAGGTCACCGGCTATTACGCTCCCACGGCCCGTTTTGGCAGCCCCGATGATTTCAAATACCTGATCGACTGTCTCCACCAGGCCGGTATCGGCGTGATCATGGACTGGGTGCCTGCTCACTTCCCGAAAGATGACTGGGCGCTCGCTCGTTTTGATGGCACGCCCCTTTATGAAGATCCCGATCCACTGCGCGGGGAACATCCCGACTGGGGCACTCTTGTCTTCAACTTTGGACGCAATGAGGTGCGTAACTTCCTGGTCGCCAATGCGCTGTATTGGCTCGAAGAGTTTCACGTTGATGGTTTGCGCGTCGATGCGGTGGCCTCAATGCTCTATCTTGACTATTCACGCACCGATGGTCAGTGGCGTCCAAACCAGTTTGGGGGCCGAGAGAACCTGGAGGCACTGCAATTCCTCCAAGAAGCCAATGCGACGGCA
>JAUNVN010000149.1:2565-4050 GCA_030537655.1 Bowdeniella nasicola
ATATCGGCGTTGTCCCGGCATTGTCATGATCGCCGAAGAGTCCACCGCCTGGCCGGGTGTTACCTCCCCTACCGATGCGGGCGGACTTGGCTTTGGTATGAAGTGGAATATGGGGTGGATGAATGACACGTTGCGCTACATCGGTGAAGAACCCATCAACCGGATGTACCATCACGGTCTTTTGACCTTCTCGCTGGTCTATGCTTTTTCCGAACAGTTCATCCTCCCGTTTTCTCACGATGAGGTGGTCCACGGTAAAGGCTCGTTGAAACGTAAAATGCCAGGTGACTGGTGGCAACAGCTCGCCGGTGTCCGCGCCATCCTGGCCTACCAGTGGTCCCATCCGGGCAAGCAGCTGTTATTTATGGGTCAAGAATTCGCACAAGATAGCGAATGGAATGACCAAGATTCCCTGGACTGGTGGCTGCTGGATAATCCCACCCACGCCGGTGTTGCCGAACTGGTTGGGACGATGAATGAGCTCTACCGCAACCACCCGGCACTGTGGGAGTCCGACTTCAACCACCGCGGCTTCCAGTGGATCCAAGCGGATGATGCTGCCAATAATGTGCTCACCTTCCTGCGCCAAGATAGCGCCGGTGAGGACATGATCGTCTGCGTGGTGAATTTTGCGGGGACCCCGCATGAAAACTATCGCATCGGCTTACCCAAGGCGGGTGCGTGGAAAGAAATCCTCAATACCGACGCGAGTGTCTACGGTGGCTCGGGGGTGGGCAACCTGGGAGAAATCCGAGCTGAGGAACTGCCCTGGGATGGACGGCAATACTCTGCTCGACTGCGCGTACCACCGCTGGGCGCACTGTGGTTTACCCCCGCGGATCAAGACGAGGAAGACTAACCCGACAGCACCGTGGGGCGCAACCGATTGGTTGCGCCCCACGCGGATCATCTCAGTACAGGGCGGTTGCTAACTGGCGGCGATAATCATTCGTGCGCGGATCATCACCAACGAGGTCGAATAGTTCCACCAGGCGGGCACGGGCCTGTTCACGGGCATCACCGTGGGTAGCTCGTACGCAGGCAAGTAGCCGATCAAATGCTGCCCCAACCTGCCCCTGGGCGAATTCGACATCGGCGGCACGCAGCTGTGCGGCCACGTCGGTGGGCTCACCCGCATTGTCAACGGCAGCCTGCAGGTCATCAATCTCGGCGCACCGCTGCATTAATTCCACCTGCCGCAACGCCAGCATCGCTTCCTTATCGGCCGGCGCCTGGGCAAGCTGCTTACTGTAGGCATCATGGGCTGCCTGCAAATCGCCACGCTCCAGAGCATCAACCCCCTCTTGGTGCAGCGGCGGCAATTCGGGTTCAGCCGGCGTTTCGCCCTGCGGTTCATCACCCTGGGCACTGAGCGTTCCGGTCACACCTTGCTGTGCGGCCATCTGCAACATTTCGTCAAAGAGGGGACGTAACTGTGATTCGGGGTGGGCCCCTTGGAACAGTTGGAAGGGTTGGCCGCCAATG
>JAUNVN010000150.1 GCA_030537655.1 Bowdeniella nasicola
GTTGATATGGCATTTTCCCTCCTTCAGCGCCTGGCCATCCGGCACGCAAATCCGACTGCTGCGATCCCACAATCAACCGCCAACCCAAAGGGAAGGAAAACATCATGACATGGAAAACCCCACTCATCCTCGCAGCTACCGCAGCCGTGAGCCTGACCGGATGTAGCGACCCGAACCTGGCTGATTCGCCCGCAGGTGATGATTCGACGATCACCATTGGGTCGGCCGCTTTTCCCGAATCCGAAATTATCGCCGAAATCTATGCTCAAGCACTCGAACAGCATGGCTTCGCCGTCGAGCGGTTAATGCAAATTGGCTCACGCGAGGTCTATGCCCGGGCTTTGGAATCTGGGGAAATTGATTTGATCCCAGAATATAGCGGTAATCTGCTGAGTTTCTATCAACCCGAGAGTCAGGCGAGAGGCGCTGATGAGATCATCACCGCGCTCGATACCGCGCTGCCCGAAGGTACCGAAATCCTCCAGCCAGCGGCAGCAGAAGATAAGGACTCACTCACTATCACCCGCGAACTGTCCGAAGCCAAAGGAATTACCAGCATTGCGGATTTAGCGAAACTCGATGCGATCATCGTGGCAGCTAACCCGGAGTTTTCCGAACGTAGTTACGGAGTGCCCGGCCTGGAATCGATCTACCAACTGACCAATATCACTCACGTACCAATTGATGATGGTGGCGGTCCCGCAACGGTCAAAGCCCTGTTGGATGGGGATGTCAATGTCGCAAATATTTACTCCACCACCCCCGCAATTGTTGACAACAACCTGGTGACGTTAACGGATCCCGAAGAGATGATCGCCGCCCAGCAGGTGGTGCCCTATCTCCGCAGCGAGGTTGCCAGTGATGAGGTGGTTGCAATTTTGAACGATATTTCCGCCAAGCTCACCACCGAGGGGCTTGTTGAGATGAATGCGCGCTCGGCTGGAGATGAGAAAGCGGCACCAGCCACGATTGCAGCTGACTGGCTAAAACACTACCTGCCGGCGAGCTAACCGAGTAGTCCGGTTATCATGACATTAACCCAGGGGAGGATCGAGTGAGCCGGCAACGACCAGGAAAGAAAACCGGGCCGAAACCACAGTTTTCTGCCGATGATGTAGTGCGCTGTGCACTGGCGGAAGGATTGGATCGCTTTACGATCGCCCAGGTCGCCTCCCATCTCGGGGTGGTGCCCTCGGCGGTTTACCGCCACGTGCGCAACCGTGACGACATTGTGATGCGAGCGCTTGCCTATGTAGCCGCTCAACTGCAACTACCGGATGCCAATGGCTCGTGGCAGGAGATACTCCGGCAGATGGTCGACTCCATTTGGGAGCTTTATGCTCGCTATCGCGGTCTTGGGACCGTGATCGTGCAAACGCCAGGTGCGCACGTGCATATGCAACGCTATATCAATGATCTGGTTGCCCTGCTGTTGAAGGCGGACTTTCCTGGCGATCGAGGTCGCGCCTTGTTCGCAATTGATTTTCTTGCCGATATTACCGCCGGTACCGCACTGTTTATGGAACATTACGAGCTGGAAGATGACCAGGGCCGCAGCGGCTATGACCGTGCCCAAGCGATCTTTGCCGACTCCACGTGGATGCCGGCTGACCTCGAGCCGGTTTACCCACCAGACCCCAGTTGGCATAACCGCGGCTTTTTACACCAGAAAGTTGATTTCATCATCGAAGCGCTGCAAACCTTGCCGCCCAGCCGCGAATATGACCGCGAGATGCCCCGGCAAGGTACTGGTGATGGGAATTGACGATTGGTGATACGGCATTTGCGTCGCGGCAGTATTGCTAGTGGCGCGTGAAACGATACTGGAAGTAGGTAGCACTTGCCGCGAGAATCACCAGCGAGATAGCCCCCAACCCCGCATAGCCAAAGGCGGCGAGTGCCGGCCCCGAAAGCCCGGCGCCAAGCGCTCCCATCGCGGCCATTCCCGAATCGGAGAGCCCCTGAGCCATCACCCGCAATGACAGCGGCAGCGCGGCGGTGAGCATTGCCGAGCCAGCAACAAGTGATGCTGACCAGCCCAGCCCTAAGAACACAAGCGCCACGACGACAATGCCGTGCCGGTGCGGCCACCCAACCACCAGCAGGGCAGAAATGGCTAGTTGGAGCTGCCCACATATCAGGGTGGCGCGGTGACCGAACCGATCCGCCATCCACCCGAACAGGGGACTGAGCGCATACATGCCGGCGATATGTAACGAAATGGTCAGGCCGATCAGGGGGAAGGAATCGACGGCCTGGCTCGCATCAACATCACCGGCCATATGCACCGGTGTCATCGACATGATCGCCACCATCACTAACTGAGCGACCCAAATCCCCCATATCCCAACCTCGGCTTGGCGGTAGGTACGAATCGTGGCGAGTCGGGTACGCAGTGATATTCGCGGCGCGTGCATAGGTGCGTTTGCTGGATGTGGCGGTGAATCATCACGCATATCGTGGTCAAAATCTGCGGCGCGCAGGCGCTGCGCATATTGCAACGGGTCGGGACGCAATCCCACCTGGAGGATTATCAGCGCGCCCAACATCCCCATGAGGGAGAAGACAAATGGACCGGAAATACTCGGCAGCCCCAGATGCGCACCAAGTTTTGCGCCCGGAGCAATAAGGTTGGGGCCAGCAACCGCTCCGATGGTCACCATCCACACCACCAAAGCCAGATGACGTCCACGCTGGGAAGGTGGGGCAAGATCGGTTGCAGCGAAGCGAGCCTGAAAATTTGTGGCCTGCGAAAAGCCGAGGAAAAATGAGCCGGTTAGCAGTCCGACCAGTCCGATCAGTGGCGTGATAATCATAATGCTCGCGCCGATACACCCCAGCAGCAGCCCGAGAGAAAGAGCGCGCCGACGGCCAACGCGCTGGGCGAGATTAGCCATCGGCACCGCCGCGATTGCCCCGGAGGTGAAGACAGCTACCGAAGAGATCCCCGACAGGGTGGTCATCCCGGTGATGTCTTTTGCCATCACATTCCCAACCGCCAAAACCGCACCGGCACCGAGTGCCGAACAGATTTGCGCCAGCGACAATGTCACCAGGATGCGCCGCTGGAGTGCGGTGGTTTCAGGCAACACCGGTTGGGCTCCTTTGTGAAGATGGAACGATATCGCGCCCATCCTATGATGCGTGCAGGGAAGCGAAAAGCGGGGAGGATGCCAGTGCATCCTCCCCGCATGGAGATGACCATGTCTCCAGTTATGGATTCCGATGTTGTGGGTAGCTAGGAATCCAAGTGTGGCGTTATTGCACCTGCGCGAGTGCGTCTTGCAGCGCGAGGTGCAACCCTGCAATTTCTGCGTCAACCTGCGCGACGGTTGAACCGGGATTAAGCCACACGCCTACTGCGTGGGTGATATTGCGGTTCAACGTGCGGTAGGCGTCGCGGTCTTTGCCTAACACGTGCGTGTCGCGTGCAATCCGGACTTGCCAAATCACCTTATCCAGGCGCGCTTTGACGTAGATGGTAGCGCGGTCATCGGGACCAAGGTCGGGGTAGTGACTCACCCGGTCCAGGGTTTCAGCAAGTTCCGCAGCGGATGCTTCAATCGCATAGACACTCGAGGAGGGATTACCCAGGCGAATGACTGCGCGGGTGATGGAAAAGCCGAGTTCAACATGTGCGTCACCGATCTTATTGGTCAGTTCGGTTGTCGCGGTACCGATGGTGGTTCCAATTTGAGCAAGCAGCTCGACACGGGGTGCAATCGTTGCTGGATCGAAGGGGGGAACTCCACCGGAGGCAACTGGAATGATGAAATCCTTCAGCTCAAAGGCGACTTTGAGTAGTTCGCGGATTTCCTTGCCGTAATCGACGTTGGAGGGTAAGGCTGCCTGGGCTTCTTGCAGCTGAGCGATAGCTGTGTCAATCCGCTGCAGCTGATCATCCGCATCACTGCTGGCAACAGCCGCTGGGGTTTCAGTGGCGCTGGCCGCGGGCATAGCAATGACGGCGGGCGCCAGGAAGAGGCCCGGTAGTACGGCGGTTGC
>JAUNVN010000151.1 GCA_030537655.1 Bowdeniella nasicola
GAACCCTGGCTGCCGCGATCGTGGAACAGATTGCTGGAATCCGCATCGTTTCGCATGTGATCGCGGTGGGCGGCGTCAGCCTCGATCCGAATGCGGCACGCCCCGGCCCCGAGGATACGCCCCGACTTGATGCCACGCAGGTACGGTGTACCGATCCTGATACTGATGCGGCGATGGTTGCCGAGATTGATCGCGCAAAAAAACGCGGCGACACCCTCGGCGGCATCGGTGAGGTGATCGCCTACCACGTCCCGGTTGGTTTGGGATCACACGTGGAGGCTGACCGGCGGCTGGACACCCGTCTGGCTGGCGCCTTGATGTCCATCCAAGCCATTAAAGGCGTCGAAATTGGCGATGGTTTTGCCCAGGCACGCGCCTTTGGATCTCAAGCGCATGACGAAATGACCCCCGAGGCGCGGTTAACAAACTTTGCTGGCGGAATTGAAGGGGGCATGTCCAATGGTGCTCCAATCGTCATCCGCGGTGCCCTAAAACCGATTTCCTCGGTCCCACGCGCCCTGCAGACGATCAATATTGAAACCGGCGAGCCAGACGTTGCGATTAACCAGCGCTCTGACACCTGTGCTATTGCCCCGGCAGCGGTGGTTGCCGAAGCGATGGTAGCGCTTGTCTTAGCGCAGGCGTTACTGGAAAAAACGGGCGGGGACAGCGTGGGCGAAGCCCAACGAAATCTTCGCAGTTACCTCGCCGAACTGCCGGAAGCATTCCAAGGAATTGCCGCTGCGCCCGTCCGTAATACGCGTGCGCCCGCCCCGGTAGAGCCGAGCGATAATTAGCCGGATGCAGCTGCGCGAACCAGTCTTCCTTATCGGACCGCCAGGTAGTGGGAAAACTACGGTCGGTCGGCTGTTGGCTTCCGATTTTGGCGTGCCGTTCATCGATGGTGACGAGCTCGTGAGCCAACGGGCCGGTATCCCGATTGATGAGCTCGTTACGAACTGGAGTGCTCAAGAGCGGTTGGACGCCCAGGTCGCGATGCTACGTGAGCTTTTTGCGCATCCCACCCACCTGTGTTCCCAGCTGCGGGAAGATCAGGCACCGTTTGTATGTGCGGTGCCTTCAGGAGCTGTAGACGCACCGGTAATCCAACAGGCATTGGCGAAGCGAGCGACATATTTTCTGGATGTATCATTTGCTGACTCCTTTGCGCGAACCGGGTTGAATGCTCCGCGTCCGGTCGGACTCGTTGCTCCTCGTGCACTTTGGCGTCAACTGATGGCGGAAAGAAGACCGCGTTATTTGGCGAGCGCCAAGTGGGTGATTGAAACGAATAACCTGGATGTTGGGCAGGTGACTTCCGTTCTAAAAAAAGGACTGTCGAATGGAAATTAAGAAAATTCTATCGCGGTCTCAATATGCCATAATTGCCTGATCGTAGTAGCATGAGCATCGTGTTTACGGTTGCATTATGTACGCGCCGGCCAGCAACAGATGCCCAGTTGCAGGCGGTGCTCGACGAAGTGAAAAATGACATTGCCTCACGCGAGGTGCAAGAAAACGGCGACACGATTATTCAGGTTGTTGATCCAGAAGTCGTCTCGATGTTGATTGAAATTACCGCGCGTTACCCCGGTGTTTGTATGGGGGTGGGGGCCGACTCTGGTGAGGGACGTTCGCGACTATCGCCGGTTGACTATGCCAATCGCGCACTTAAGCGTGCCCGCTCACGTTCGGGGGACATGCCCGTGGTCATCCTTGGACGCGCATCGGAAGCAGCCTCGTGGGCCACTGCTGTTGCCCAACTGGTGTTTTTCTCCCTCACACGCCGCTCCGAACCCGGATGGGAGGTTGCGCGGTTGATGGATCAGGGGGCCACGCAAAAGGAAGCTGCCGAACAGCTTGGCATTACCGAACAGGCCGTCTCGCAGCGACTGCGCGCCGCCGGCTACCGCGAAGCTCACAATATTCAGCCGCTGTTGCTCTGCTTGTTGGAGCAATCTGCACGCACGCCGACGCGCTAAACCCAAACTTTTTTCACCGCGAAGATCCAACGCCACAAGAGCGTTGGATCTTTGCGTGCCCCCGCCATCGCCCCAGCGTAATCGGCGGGAACATTCGGTCATCGGCAGCAGAGCAATTACGCCAGCTACGGTGATCACTCTCAGCAGTGTGCGCTATCACGCCCGTGGCTAGCGTGGGGCCACACACCGGTGGGTCGTGCCATCATGATGGAATATTTGCTGGCGTGAACGGGCACCGACTGCTTCACTTGCGCGCTCGGGGCGGTAGGCTTGCTAGTGGTGTGTCCTTCCATGGACACAATTGAACAATCCCAGACGGGAGTGAAAGGAGCGTTGTGGCGACAACGAACGATTTGAAAAACGGGATGGTCTTAAAACTGGAAGGCCAGTTGTGGAGCGTTGTTGAATTCCAACACGTCAAACCTGGCAAGGGACCGGCATTTGTGCGCACCAAACTGAAAAATGTGCTCTCGGGCAAAATTGTCGATAAGACCTTTAACGCTGGAGTGAAGGTCGAAACTGCCAATGTTGATCGCAGTGATATGCAGTACCTGTATAAAGACGGTGAGGACTACGTCTTTATGGATACCACCACCTACGATCAAATCACGGTGATGAACGATGTGGTTGGCGATGCAGCCCACTTCATGCTCGAAGGGCAAATGGCGATGGTTGCCACCCATGATGGCCAGGTGCTCTACATTGAACTACCTCCCTCAGTCGTTTTGGAAGTGACCTATACCGAACCGGGACTACAGGGTGATCGATCCAATGCCGGGACGAAACCAGCCACGTTAGAAACCGGCTACGAAATTCAGGTCCCGCTGTTCTTAGAGCAGGGTACCAAAGTGAAAGTTGATACTCGTTCGGGTGAGTACATCTCGCGAGTGACGGACTAAATGACCAAACCCCGATCAGCGAAATCTCGCCGATCCGCTCACAACCCACGCTTTACACGGCGCACACGTGAGCGGATCCGGGCGATTGACGTGCTATTTGAAGCAGACCAGCGCAACCTTATGCGCCCCGAGGCTCTGAAAACCTTGGTGGAACGCCGGGAAGCGGAAACAACGCGACAAACTCCGCTGCCAAGCGGAGCCAAACGGATCGTGCTTGGCGTTGCCGACCACCTGGCCCATATTGACTACTCGATCAGCTCCTACACAGAGCGGTGGCCGTTGGAGCGGATGCCCGCGGTAGATCGAGCGATCTTACGTGCGGCAACCTGGGAGCTGCTCTATGACGACGACGCGGTTGGGGCAGTGGTCATTAACGAAGCGGTCAGCATCGCGCAGGCGCTGTCAACCGATAAATCACCACGGTTTCTCAACGGTATTCTCGATACGATCGCATCAATCGCCCCGGGATTACGAGCCCAAGAAGCTGCCTTCGATGCGGATAATTCAGCTTTGGTCGCCGCAGCGTTAGCTCATGAAGAAGATGAGCCTGCACTCGATTTTAGTGCCGATGATGACGACGAGTTTGCAGCCTACGGTTGGTTTGACGCAAATGATTTCGACACGCAGGCTCCCGCGCCGCAATCCGCACCCGAACAGGTCACAAGCCCCCCAAGCGACGTGGCAGCACCGTCACTGCCGCAACCGCCGGCGCCCCCTGCAAATAACGACGATTGCGATGCACCGAAACCTACGGCGCAAACGTCCACTGAAGAGGGGAGCCAATCGCGAGATCCAAAGCGAGCAGACCCGCAGGTTGACCGCGCGGGTGAGCCCGCCGCCTCGCCACGATCGGGCGACGCCGACACTCCTCCCGCACACCGCCACGCCGAGAGTGATGCGAATCATGGCGAGAACGATGAAGCGGGAACCCGCGATGCGCAATTAGCGGCAAATGATCCACTTGATCCAAACCAACCGTCACTGTTTGCGTAAATTTTCATCCCGCATTGCGGTCCAAAGTGCGCCACACCCAAGGTTTGCCACGATAAGCTAGCTGCGCAACTATTCCTTTAACCCCCGTCCTGTGAGACGGAGAAGGAGAACCCGACGGTGACGAC
>JAUNVN010000152.1 GCA_030537655.1 Bowdeniella nasicola
AACACGCTCATGTGTCGCTTACTTGCCACCCTGCACGATGACAATGGTGATGTTGCAGTTCAAGGGCTCCATCATGCACAGCCGTCACAGCTTGAATACCCCGAAGCGCAGTGGCGGAGCGAGGCCGGAGTCATTGACTCTTATGAACTTGCCGGCACTGGCACGCTCCCATCACGCCTGTGGGCAAAACCGGCTATCAATATTATCGGGATGGATATCACCAGCGTGGAACACAAGTCCAATACCATCACTCCGACGTGTCGAGCAGCAATCTCGATGCGAATTCCGGCCGGACAAAATCCACGTGCTGCTGCTGAGGCGCTGCAAGCGCATCTGCACGCAAATGCTCCCTTTGGCGCCCAGGTTGACGTGCAGATTAACGAGCTAGGTGAGCCCTTTGCTGGCGATACCGATGGCGAAGCGGGAGAAGTGGCGCACTGGGCTCTTGCCGAAGCATTCGGCACGCAAGCTGTTGACATCGGGCTGGGAGCCTCAATCCCCTTTATCGCGGTGCTTGAAGAACAGTTCCCCCAAGCTGCGATTTTAGTGACCGGGGTGGAAGATCCCGATACCAGGGCACACTCGGCAAATGAGTCATTGCACATTGCCGACTTTAAAAATGTGGTGCTAGCCGAAGCCCTGATGCTGGCTCGGTGGGGGAAAACTCTCGCGCGCTGAGACGATGGTGTGAAGCCGGCGCCGTGAGTGACGACTGAAGGACTTACTTAGACGTTGTGCTCGGCGTCGGCGTCGCACTGGTTGACTCGCTCGGATCCGCCGAGTCGGACGCTGCCGGATCGGATGGTGCATCGCTTCGCTCCGCAGTGACATCTTCACTGACCGAGACCGCGATTGAGACCTCTCCGGTAGCTTCATCAACAGCAGTGACTTTCGCTTTGGCGATCAGCGGTGTACTTGTCCCGGTGATCTTGCAGGTCGCCTCCGCATCCACGCGTGCGGCGAGCGGAGCTGGGCATAGCACCGATGGTGAGGTGTCGAGCTCATCTTCGACACTTTCGGCAATCCGCACCTGTAAGTCTTCAGCACTCACCGGTTTGACCGCATCGCTCGAGCAGCCAGCGAGGCCAAGTGCGATAGCGGGCAAAATCAGCAGGGACGACCAGCGCGACATGTGGCACCTTTCGTTTATGCGTTGCTAGGCGATACCCTAACGCGCGAACTAGGTGTACACCACTATAGGGTTCAACCAGAAGGACCGATAGGGAGATAGCATGCGGGCACTCGTTGTGGGACCACCGCCGGCCACCACGGATTTTCTTCGCGGGTGGCAAGCAAATAGTCATGATCCCGCGTTAGCGCTGAGCGGAGTTGAACTGCTGTACAATCCGGGCGCACCGCTAATGCAGTTGGCTGATCCACCACACATCCTCGTCTCGCAGATGGGCACCACATTTGCATCCACAGCGCCATTCGCCATTCCCTTAGCTGCAGTTGCTGCCGGTGATCTCGGTCCACATCCGATTCTTTTGGCCGGCCCGAGCCTGCATCATGACGGTGGTGCTGGCGCGTGGAGGAATCTGTCAGTAGATCAACGCAACCGTCTTACCCATGCCGCCGGGCAGCTCACAATCGCGCCGTTACGGCAGGATGCACTACTCGGGGTTCACGCGCGCAGCAGCCAACTAGCTGCTATTAGTGGTGACCAACACCGTGGTGCAGGCGTCGATCGCGCAATTAGCAACTTCTATAGCGCCCATCAGTGGGTTTATGATACGGGCGAATTGTTACGGATCGCACGCCAACCTGGAACGGCGATGGCTGGAGGAGTGGTGATGCTACTGGCTGCGCTTGGAGCGAGCGTAACACCGGCGGTAACGGCCCTTTGCGAATATTACAACTGGCCGAAACAGCTGACGCAGGCGGATGTCGTGATTATCCTCTCGCATGCCGATAGCGCCGAGGTAACGGTCGATCCGGTCATAACCGAGGTAGCAAAACTAGCTGCCGCTGCGATCCTGCCATGTGCGGTGGTGGCGCGTGATCACCAATTACCACGGCGTACCTTCGCGAGCCTGGGGGTAAGCGACCTCTATACTCGCGGAAATCGTAGTTGGAAAGAGATGGGAGCGGCACTAGCGCAAACGTGGCGCTAGGGTCGCTCCCAGCATTCGGCTTTCACCGAAGCCGATCTACAACTTATGCTTAGTGCACACGTCAGATCAAGGAGAATAAAAGATGACTGAAACAGCACAGGACCTGCCAACTCACGAGGTCGAACTCACGGATGTGGCAGCCGAGAAGGTGAAGTCTCTACTTGAACAGGAAGGCCGGGATGATTTGCGCTTGCGGATCGCCGTGCAACCCGGCGGGTGCTCCGGGCTAATTTACCAGCTGTACTTCGATGAACGACTCCTTGACGGCGATGCGCTGCGCGACTTTGATGGTGTCGAAGTAGTCGTCGATCGGATGTCTGTTCCGTATCTTTCTGGTGCGACGATTGACTTTGCTGACACGATTGAGAAACAGGGCTTTACCATTGATAATCCCAATGCTGCCGGTTCGTGTGCCTGTGGAGAGTCTTTCCACTAGGCCCTCCCCACCTGTTCCTTCAGCGTAACTTCACAAGAGAAAGAACTTCATGAAACGTATCCTGGCGCTGGCAAGTGCCGGCCTGCTTGCCCTTTCCCTTACGGCCTGTTCCAACGACAACAACACCGCAGGGGAGGAGAAATCGGCTTCATCGCCTGGTGCCACGAGCGATATTGATGCAACTGCACCACTGTTTGAAGTCGAAGGTGATCGCGGCCAAGAACCGACCTTGACATTTTCCGGGGAGGCACCCGCCACCCTGCAACGGTATGTGATGGATGCCAATCCCGATGGGAAAGAGGTTGGTGCGACCGATGCTGTCTATGCGCTCTATCACGGTCAAGTATGGGATGGAGATATTTTTGACTCTGCCTACCAGCGCAACGCGCCGATTGTCTTTCCCCTCACTGGCGTAATTCGTGGCTGGCAAGAAGGACTCACCGGTACCCATGTCGGTGAGCGGGTTCAATTATCCATCCCGTCAGAACTCGGTTATCCCGAGGGCACGCCAGATGGTTCGATTAAGCCGGGCGAGACAATCGTGTTCGTCGTTGAAATCATCGATGCGGCCGGTTTGGACACTCCCGGAGATCCCGATGCCGAAGCGGTGGCTGATCCAGCTGATTTCGGAGTCAAGCTCACCCGTGATGATGAAGGTCGGCTGCAAAGTGGTGAGCTGTTAGCTGACGGGGCTGATATGGATCCGATGGAACCGACCGTCTTATTCCAGGGCAGCGACGATACAAAGATCTCTGCGACCGATCAGGTTGCGTTGCGTATTGTGCGTCTGCAAGCTGATGCACCGCAATCTGATGTGAGTGATGAGCTCTTAACTATGGGTGCCGATCAACTCCCGAAGGCTGATCAGCTGCGTGTCGGCTCAATTGTTGTTGCTGGAGAGGGCAAGGCTGGATCCATGGCTGATAGCGCCATCATCTTTGAGGTCATCAAAATCTTCCGCGAGTAATGGCACACGCTGAGATTCTGTGGCGAAATCCTGATATACGTGTGGTTTAACACAGTAAAATAATTCGCAACAGACATCCCGACACTTCGTCGAAACAGCGGGTAGTCTAGGTGCGAGGACTAAAGTCCCGCTCACGAATGCATGCGGAGGAGTGACCGTGCAAGTAACGTCAGCGTCCCAACGGGCGCGCCGGTGGAAGGTGGCGAGTCTTGCGGTATTGGCAAGTCTCGGCCTCGCCGGCTGTTCAGCAGACCAGCTCAAAACTGGTTTCTTGCCGTCCAAACCTGGACTAACCGATAAGACCGAATCTCTTATCAATCTGTGGAACGGATCGTGGATTGCCGGCATGGCCGTGGGCATCCTGGTGTGGGGATTGATTATCTGGTGCATCATCGTCTACCGCAAACGCAAAGACGATCACGAATTGCCCGTCCAGCTGCAATACCACGTGCCACTGGAGCTGATGTACACGATC
>JAUNVN010000153.1 GCA_030537655.1 Bowdeniella nasicola
AGATATCGTCCCGCGAATGCCGTGAGGAATGCCGGGCCACACAATTTCAAAAACCCGGCTGAAATCACCAGATCTGGTTGCCAGTCCTCAACGATCTCGGTGAGCGCCTGATCCCAGGCCGCTCGATCACGATAGTCCCCAACCCGACAGATCGCCGCCGGGATATTCGCATCAATTGCCAGCTGTTCCGCTCCGGTATTCGCCCGATCAACAACCAATCCGACGATTGTCGCACCATAGTCTGCTTGGGCACACGCCGTGATCAGTGCTGCGAAATTCGACCCCCCACCGGAGGCAAGGACCACGAGACGGGCCGGACGGTCGGTTGCTGGCGGAGAATGAAAGATTACGCTCACAGCATTCACCCTAGCTGCTCACTGACCACCAGTGCTATCGTCTGGGCCAGAGACCGTTGTGCGTGAATTAAGGAGAAGCGTGAACACCAAAGAGGTAACGCGCGCTGCCCAAAGCGCTGAGCAGCGTGGCAAAGCGCTGTTCACTCAGGCCTACCGGCTCAGCCAGCTCGCGTTGATGTTAACGGTGTTCACATTTGTGGTGGGAACTCCCATCAGTTCAGCTTGGTCCGCAGTTGCCAGCGTTATCGGCGGTCTTAGCACCATCGTTGTGGTGATTGTTGGCTGGGTGAAAATGCGACGTGGGGCAAAACTGCTCAATAAGCCTATCCCCATTGGCCAACGTCTCATTTGGGCGCTCGTCGCCATTTTTAGCGCGCTGATCGTAATCTCCTCGCTGCCCTATCTGCTGTTTTGGAATGAGACAGTCCAATGGATGCAGTGCCGCGCCACTGCGCTTACTCTTCAGGGTCAACAGCGGTGCTATGCGGATTTTGTTCCGCGGATTGTGCAGCAGCTGACCGGGAAATAGCCCGATTTTCTCTCGCCTGGTTGATCTTCTCGTGAGCCTGGCTGATCTTAACGCGTGCCCACGCGAGGGTTTCGCGGTGCAGTACCACACTGATAAGTAAATAGGGTAGCGCCACCGTGATGGTCGTAGCCAACGCCATCGGCACGACGCGAGTACCGCAGTGTGCTAGCGGTCCGGGTGTCACTCCCCCACCACTGGCCCATGCGGCAAGGGTCGTAATGGCGACCAGAGCACTACCGGTACTCACCGCTGCCCCGAGATGGGACAGTAACGAGGCAGCATCATCGCGGCGGGTATACCACGCAGCCAGCGCCCCCATCATCGTGACGACGCCTGTGATCAGCCACGCTGACCAGCGGGTAAGAGGCCCCGCAAGAAGGATCGGAATAGAGGGCAATATTCCCACCGGATCATGACCAACCTGGTAGGTTGCTGCGCCAATGTGATACCCGGCTCCGGTGAGATAGCCACCTGCCCAGACAATATAGGTCGGGAGGTAGGCCAGTTGTGCAAGCCAGAGCGCAATCGTGTCGAGTAGAGAATTCGACAGTTGGCTCGTCATTTCGCTCACACGTGAAAACGCCCAGGTCACCGCAATGAGGAATCCGCTTGTCGCCAGGGCCAACAGCCACCACAGACACACCCGTGCACGCGCAAATCCTGTCCGCACCCATTGTGGTAGGAGCGCGAGGGTGCGGCGGATCTTTTTCGCAACCGGTCCGCTATATTCTCCCGAGGTGAGCCTCCGCCCAGCTGCCCCGACGTTGGCGATAGCTCCCCCCATGCACAGCACTGCGGCAATCACCGCGGGCAGCAGGACTGTGAACCCCCGTCCGGAAAACAGCCCAATGAGAATGATTGCCACGAACCCACCCGCGGCAACATAGGGTAGGTAACGCAGCCCAACCACCGCGAAATATCGCTGTCCGGCACTACTTAACACGACGGTGAGCACAGCGAGCAGTGTCGGGATTAGCGTGAGCGTGCCTATCGAGGTGGGAATTGGTAGACCATAGCCCAGCAAGAACGCATCGGTTGCAACGCCAACCGCAGTTTGCCACGTTGCCGCGCCCAAGTATGGCGATGACGCGGTTGCCGCATAGGTCATGGTGAAACTAGCAGCGGTCAGCAGCCAGACAAGCACCACCGCATGTAGTGCGGCGAAAAACGCCCGTAACCATCCCGAGGGCAGGCGCGAAGCAGAAAAGCTGGTGGTCATCGTCATCAATGGTAGAGCGCACGCCGAATTAGGCGGGTCAACGGCGCGCGCTCACCAATAAACTGCTACCGATGCGACATGAACTACTGTGCGTGCAGCTCCGCTTCCAAATCAGCGGCCATCCGGTTGTTGAGCAGATAACAGTAACGCACTTCGTCTTCAATTGCGCGTTTATCATGTTCACTAAACGGATATGCGTCCAGCACGTTGCGATAGTGATCTTTAAATTCTTGCGGCGTGCCGACGATATCGGGAAAGTCGTGGAATTCGGCTCCAGCGTGATTGACGGTGTCATTCAAACCATAAGCCTGACGGAATTTTCGACCGATGAACTGTCCGCCGGACAGATCTGCTAGATAGCGCGTGTATTGATGGGCGACATACATCGGCACAGAATCAAAACACACCTCGCGAATTCTTGTCGCATAAATTTCGGTATTTTCGGTCGTGTGCACCTGTGCTTGCCACTGCGCTCCCAGCCAGTATTCTAAGTCGCGCACGAGTGCTGGCACACGATGTAACTCCGGGAAATGAAAGGGAAAATCTGGCTGCTTAGCAACGTGCGAATCCGCCGCCGCTTCTAATTCGGTGTAAATCAGGTAGTGCAGATACACGTTCATGCCTATCTGTGCGCGGGTCAGACCGCCAGTGAGGATTCCCATGTAGAAGTCACCAGGAGCGGCGGTAAACTCATCATTTTCTTGGTCGTGACCGCCGAATGAGACGTTGCGTAGGCGTCGAGATAGTGGTTTGTCCGTGTCGGGGATTGGTGGGTTGGCCTTGGAGATCATCGTATTCCTTGCAGTTGGATCGAAGTGGGGCGGAGTCCACGGAGTGAACCCCGCCCCGGTGGCGTTGCGCCTAACAGTGATTACTTAGCGCGCAAATTTGCGGCGGATGAGGAGCGCTCCCGCACCACTGACTCCCACCATCAGCAGCGCCAACGCGGTGCTGTTGGCACCGGTGATTGGCAGCTTGGGCTCGGGAGGTACCGGAGTGGTTGGCTGCGGTGCTGGCGGTTCAGTTGGATCCGGCTCAGGCTCTTCCGCTTCTTCCACATCTTCGTACTGCAACATCATTTGATGCGGCGGTTTGAACGCATCGGAGCTGGAACCCGTGTCATACCAGAAGGCGCGTCCATCCTCAGCCATATTTGCCAACATCTCGTTGGGGTAGCTACCGGTGAAATCTGCGGCCCACGTCCCAGCTGCGGTGTGGTCGGCGTACTTGGGCTTCATATAGTGACGCCAGGTTTCCCCAGCTGCTTGCGTGCTGATGCCCGCAGTGACGATGTTGGGGCCATCGGAGGTTTCGAATTCGCCAACCAGCACACGAACACCCTGACGGTCAGGATCCGCCCAGGAGTCGGTAAGCTCTGCCGTAACATAGCCATGGCCGTCGGCACCAATGCGCACCTGCGGATCTTTAAAGTCCCAGAACAGCATGTCACCGGACTTCACTCGCGCGATACCCGTAAAGTCGACAGCTACATTTCCTTGGCTATCTTTATGGCCCATACCGTTGGTGAACTGGAATTCTGCATTCGTGTCATCACTCATCGTGCCGATTGGATCGTTATCCACGCCGGCTGCAGTATCGGCTGGGTAGAGCAAAACGTTGTCACCGATGGCTTCTTTGGTAAACCCTGACTGGAAGAATTCCAGATAGTAGTTCCCAAATGACCAGGTGAACGACGTGGTCGCTGGATCCAGCGCAAGTGCGTCGGCACCGAGCTCCACCATGTCGACATGCCAGGACGGGTCGACGACACGATAGAGCGAGGCGGGGCTTTCGAGCATTGCGCTCGGATCGCTATCAGGCGTGAAGGTCGCCGTGATTTCGTGCTGACCGCCTACTTCCCACATGACATCAATGGTGGCTTTTCCA
>JAUNVN010000154.1 GCA_030537655.1 Bowdeniella nasicola
CCATTTTTCCGCCTAATACTGCCGGGTCTTCACCAAGCAGGGGGGCAAGTTGACGAGCAGCTTCGGCCGGCCCAACCCCAATGATCACCTCGGGATCATCTTCATCACGGTTGACATAATCGCGGATTAATACTTGGTTCACCCCGACGTGCACCACCTGGGTGGAGGTGGCCAGTTCATGACCTTCCGCATCAAGAATCGGGCCGCGTGGGGCCTCGATCGTGAAGGTCGCTATCCGGTTATTGCGTGCCGTTTCCGCCAGTTGCGGTCCCTTGATGACCTGAAGGTAGACCAGTCGTAACGCGGCAGACAAAAACAAGAACGCCAAGACCACCAAGGTGACATTGGTGCGCCGCCAACCACGTTGCAACTGGGTGAGCAGGCCAGATGTGGACTTAGCCATTGCTCCCCTTCCTAGTGGCCGTTAACCTCCGGCACTTTCGTGATGCTGTGATGCTCGATACTGACCATATAGGTAGCCGGTGCCGGTTCCATTCCAATCTTCGTAGCCGCCTGGCGCAAGTGGGCGGGTGAGCCGAGTTCGTCTACTGTCACTTTCAGTGTCTTCTCCAGATCTCGCAGTTCTTCTAACTCAGCCTGCGTGTCGCGAATCTGGTAGGAGGTCACAGACATTTGCGTATTGAGATAGAGCGACAACCCCAAACCCGTTGCAATGATTATCAAAATGAGCAGAATAAACGGCAGCAGTGAGCGCCCCCGCACCGGGCCGGCAATCACCTGAAGCTGGGGGCGTGTTGCGACAGTGCGCGCAGTGCGCGGACGCGATGCAGCCACAGTCATGAGGACCTCCTCGCCGGTGGGATTGAGCGGATCTTTTCTACTGCGCGCAACCGCACCGATGCGGCACGCGGATTAGCTGCAACCTCCAGGGCATCAGCCTTTACTGCTTTGCGGGTCAGGGCGCGCAGATAGGGCTGGGCGCTTGGATGCACCACGGGCATATCGGGTGGACCAGCGATCTCGATCCCCGCACTAAAAGCCTGTTTGGTGAGCCGATCCTCAAGTGAGTGGTAGCTCATCACGACCATCCGTCCGCCGACACTGAGCGCATCTAGTGCTCGCGGGAGGGTCGTTTCTAAAATTGTCAGCTCATCGTTGACCGCGATGCGCAGTGCCTGGAAGGTACGTTTGGCAGGGTTCCCTCCACGTCGGCGAGCCGGTGCGGGAATTGCTTGTCGAATCAAATCGGCGAGTTCAGCGGTGTTGTCAAGTGGTGCGCGCTGGCGGGCGCGCACAATCGCGGCCGCAATATTGCGCGCGAAACGCTCCTCCCCATAGCGGCGAATAATACGTGTGAGCTCACCTTCACTGGCGGTATTGACCAGTTCGGCTGCACTCATCCCCTCGGTTGGATCCATCCGCATATCCAGTGGTGCAGGCCGAGCATAAGAAAAACCGCGTTCGATTGCATCAAGCTGGAGCGAGGAGACACCTAAATCCATCAGGATGCCCGCAATCGGCTCCTGGGTGACCTGGTCGATTTCGTCATAGGTTGCGTGCACCGCGTGGAATCTGGAACCAAATGGTGCCAGGCGACTCCTCGCTGCAGCAAGTGCCTGCACATCACGGTCGATCCCAATGACACGTACCGCACGATTGGCCTGTAGCAGTGCTTCACTGTGTCCCCCCAGACCGAGGGTGGCATCGATAATCACGGAGTTACCCGCAAGGGCCGGCGCAGCGCACAGCAGTTCGACACACTGGCGTTGCAGCACCGGTATGTGGCGTACTGGCGTTGCCATCTGGCCTCCTTGCATCCAACGGTGAGCTCCTTGGTGACCATCTGCACTCCTAGCCGATTCCGCCACTGGGGAAGAAGTGTCGGAATCAGCTAGGACAACAGATGGTCGGGTGTTAAAAGACACCCGGGACCACCTCTTCGGCAGTGTCGGAATATTCAGCTTCCTGTGCTGCCAGGTAGGTATTCCACGTCTGCAGGTCCCAAATCTCGACGCGGGTTCCCATCCCAATCACGGCCAGTTCACGTCCCAGACCCGCATACTCGCGCAGGTTCGCCGGAATCGTGATGCGCCCCTGCTTATCGGGCTGCTCATCGGTCGCTCCGGAGAGGAACACGCGCAGGTATTGGCGTGCCTGCTTTGAGGTCAACGGCGCTGAGCGTAGCTGTTCGTGGATGGCTTCGAATTCCCGCATCGGAAACATGTAGAGACAGCGCTCTTGTCCGCGCGTTAACACGAGGCCAGCAGTGAGTTGGTCACGATACTTCGCAGGCAGGATCAGACGTCCCTTGTCATCGAGCTTCGGCTCGTAGGTTCCCAGGAACATCCGGTCACCTCCCCCGTCATACCGCTTTCCTCCACACTACTCCACTTTCCTCCACACAACAAACATTTGACCGGAGTTTTACGAATTGGCTCGCGCGTTTTATGCAGGATTCCGCGGAAATTAACGGGTGGATGAATGTGGAGGGATTTTTTGTATCAAGCGGGTATTTCGGGCATAAATATCCGAACACCCCACCGATCGGTGGGGTGTTCGTGACTGAATTACCTCCGGTTAGCCTCGCGTCAAGCTCAGTGGAGCAATGTGGAGGACCTTAGCGGCGGCGGTTATTCCATCGGTCTTCTTGCCGTTGCATAAAGGTTCCGCGCGGTTTTTGTTGCCGCTTGACTCGCGTAGCAGCGGGCGTTGTTTTTGCTGACATCGCCCACACGGCAGAGGCCAGCATGACGATAAATCCGATGATTCCAATCCAGGTCTGACTGGTTGCAACTCCGGCTAGGAGGCCAATCAGTCCGAGAATAAATCCGAGGATTCCCAGCGAGAGCCGACGAATATCGATGCCGCGGGATTTGGAGGCCATGGAACTTGCGAGACGCGGATCATCAGCACGAAGGTGCTGTTCCATCTCAGCCAGCACCCGCTGCTCGTATTCTGAAAGCGCCATTTCACCCTCCTCGGTCCGTTGGCGACCGAACTGCTATTCATACAATAGAACGTTGTGGCCCGAAAGGGGAATCGAGTAGTTTCGTTTCACCACATTTTGGGTTTCACTGGCAACTATCTGGACTAATCAACCGTGCAGGACGGATTGTCTTTGGGCCAAAACGCTGGGCAATTGCATCGGCAACCGCTTCAGCTTTCCTCACGTTAGTTTTCTCCCCGATCGCTAATTGCACCCCTTGGGCACGTTCATGGAGCCCTTCAACGCGGCAACCAATCAGCCGCACCCCCGCGGCAGGAATATGTACCTCAGCGAGCAAATCCTTGGCCGTGGCAGCAATCACCGCGCCCACATCGGTGGGATGAGAGAGCGCTCTGGAGCGGGTCAGGGTGCGAAAGTCGGCGAACCGTACCTTAATTGCAACGCCACCTCCCACCAGTCCAAGGGAGCGTAACCGGCGGGCTAGAGCGTGGGCCTGGTCGATCAGCTCGGTTGCCAATTGCGTACGGCTGGTGAGATTCCCCTGGAAGGTGCGCTCCTTACTAACCGATTTTTCCTGGCGGTGAGGTTGGATCCCGCGCAGTTCGCGTCCTTCAACCAGCTGCCGCAGCCGCAGTGCGTGATTGGCTCCCAACCAGCGTGATAGCCGCTGGTGGGTGACAGCCAAGAGGTCACGTGCCATCACAATTCCATGTTTTTCCAGTACTGCTTGGGCGCGCGGTCCCACGCCTGGAAGGGCAGCAATTGGCAGGGAGTGTAAGAACGCGATCGTATGGTCACTGGCTACCAGCAACATCCCGTTGGGTTTGGCGAATGTGGATGCAAGTTTGGCTACGTGGGTGCGCGTAGCGATCCCTACCGATGCCGGAACCCCCACTCGGGTCGCGATCCGGTGGCGAATGAGGGCGGCGATGTCCACCGGTGAGCCAACCTGGCGGATTGCCCCAGAAACATCCAAAAAGGCCTCATCAATGGACACCTGCTCCACGACCGCGCAAATTCGATGTAACTCCTCCATAATCTTGCCCGACGCCGCGCGATACAGATCCCGCCGCCCCGG
>JAUNVN010000004.1:0-27958 GCA_030537655.1 Bowdeniella nasicola
GGCTGCGCCGCGGTTACGCGTTCACGTGCGGCCTCCACTAGAAGGGGTTGTGCGGGCCGTGCGGTCTGATCACCATCGCGTTTGGCCAGCACCCCACCCATGAATGGTTGGGCAAGTGCGATCGCTGGTGCAGCGTTCACCGGCTCTAACAAGGCGGTGACATTGGCATTGAGATCTTTCGCATTGATCAACTCGCCGTTGGAAAAGCGCACCTGATGATCGGGCAGCAACGTCACCGTGGAACCAGCCTGGGCGGTGACGTATTTGCGTACCAACCCGGGTTTTGCCTGGTGGGTAATCGGATCGATGGTGATGAGCGTGTCACACAGCGCCGAGGTAATCATCCGTCCGGAGCGGGTCGCGACGTGCAACGGGTCGAGTGGGCCCGGTTCGGTAATCCCAATGGTGATCGTGCCACCGGCACTGGCCTGCGCAGCTGGCGTTGGAATTGGGTCACGGGCGGGCTCCAGCACACCGCAGCCACTCGCACTGGCGAAGACAAGGGCAGCGATCGCGGTGAATACCCCCAGGTTAGGGCGGCGCATCTTATTCCTTTCCCTCCTGCAAAGACGTGGGACCGAAGGGAATATCGAGTACCACGCGTTGCACCCGACCATCGGCCGGTTCTTTCGGTCCGCATCCCGATAAGACCAATGCGGCGCTCACTAGCGCGAGCAGAGTACGTTTCATCGGCAGGTCCTCACTCTGGCATCACACGGACTGGTCGGTAACTCAAGTTGCATCTCATCGGCGCTACGTCCTATCTCTGCTGCAATCAGCTGCGCGAGAACTGCGACCGGATCGTCAATTCCACGGGAGGCGGTCAGCAGCCGGTAGCTCATCGCATCGGGACTAAACCACATGGCCGCGCGGAGGGTGCCAAGTTGCCCGGTGTAAATCACCTGGTCACCAACGCGCACCACATCACTCATCCCGAACAGGTCAAGGAGTTCAGCGCGCACTGCTACCTCATCACGGGCCAATCCCGATTTGAGTTCGGCGGCCTGGATAGTTGCGACCGCTGTCTTTCCATCACGCACCAACCACAGGTGGGGCGGATTGATGTAGGCATCGCGACTGTAGGGCTGATAGCTGCGCTGATAATCGAGTGTCACCGGTTCGATCTGCCAGGAGCTCACCGTGGTTGGGAGGTGAAACTCACGCGGTGTCTCATCGACATTCGCGCGTAAGTCTTCACTGCCAACCAGCAGTGGCACGGCCACAAGGGCGACAATAACCACCGCGGTGACCGCCCATCGCAGGGGACGTTTGTGGCGCCAGCGGGTCGCTTTGTCTAAAGTGTCACCGCCACGTGCGAGACTGCGCGGATAAGGGTTGGGTAATGCCGCAAGGTAGGGCGCTCGCAGCGAGCGGGTGGAACCGAGCGTGACAAACCGACGCAGGTAGCTTTGCGCGCCGGCTAGGCGGCGGCGCAAGGAGCGGGAGAGTCGTTCAGCCGCGTCAACATCCATCGGGGTGATATCACGACGTAAATCTCCCCACAGGACGCGCTCGACCAACCACGCAAATTCGTGGTGATCTTCATCGTCGGTGAAATCAGAGAGGAAGGCAAGTGGCGCCGCGTGGCGGTTACCGAGATCAAAATCGATCGCGAGGTCGCGAAACTCGGCGTAGGCCACCGCTATTTGAGCACCCGGACCACGCCTTTTCGCCCAGCGGGTCCGTCGCACTCGCCGCCAGGTACGGAAGATAACAGGCAGCGCTAACCACAGCGTTAAGCCAGCAAGTGCGAAACCAAGATAGCGCTTGAGCCAGTAGCCCACCTGAGTGGTGATATCGAGTTGTCCCGACTGTAATGGGATGAGCACTTCAGCAAACCGTGAGCCATCGGGAGCGATAGCGGTGGGGCGCTGCGCTTCGGCACCGGGTTGGGTTAACAGCGGATACCACTGCCCGTCGGTATCGCGCAGCTCCACCCAGCTCGCTCCATCTGCAGCGGTGATGGTGTAGGTGTTTGTCGCGCTGGCATGTGGGGCATACCAGCCGTAGCCAATGCGGACATCCAAACCCGCCCAACTGGCCAAAAGCGCCTCGGTGGCGGTGAGCTCAAAACTCGTTGCGCTTTCACCCTGCCAAATCGCAACGGCCCGCTGGGCACTAACGGCCAGCGGACGTGTTGGCTCAGAGGCCAGGACTTCACTGCCGCGTTCGTAGAGTCCGGCGCGCAAATATTCAAAGCGATCCCACGCACCGGTTGGGGCTTGGCTAAGGGCCTGCTGAATTTGTGGGGGAGGTGCAACCAGCGGCGGTGCGGTAGCGGCAGGAGTATCACCGCCGTGGGCGATACGCATCGTATAGGTGAGATCACCGGTGTGGGCGCTAGGGAGCATCACCGTTGTGCCCAGCTGGTCAATTTCGGTAGCTGCTGGCAGCCCCTCAAGCTGATAGCTGCCCGGCACGATCGGAACGAAACGTCCAATTTCGGCGTGCAGTTGCACACTTGCCGTGCCGATGCGGCGTGCGGATGGGGGCTCACTTAGGTCTCCGTGACCAAGGGGAGTAATCGCATTGGGATCAACCGGTGGTAATAACCAGTTGCCCTCACGGTCATAGGTGCTCAACACTCCGATTCGTAACGGTAACGGTCGGTCGGCGCGCAGTGTGGCAATCGGTTCATCACCCAGGTGGTTACTACCGGCGGGAAGGACCATTGCTGGACGGGCCGCCGGCGCACTGGGGCCGGCGGAGATTATCCCCATGTGTGCTGCGCTCAGCACAACTGCGATCATCACCGCGATCAGACCGAGGCCAGCAAAGAGCGGCTTGGCACTCAGGCGCCCAGCGGTGTGATAGGCGTGCGCAATTGCGGTGGAAAGGAGGAGGAAACTCACCGCGGGAAGAACACCGGTAAGCAGGTATCCGTGCGGTTGGATGATCGCACCAACCAGGACGAAGGGCGCGGTGGTGATCACTGCCGCAAAAGCATTGGTCGCACGGACCGCCACGGTGGCGGCCGCAGCCAGGAGCACACTGAGCGTGCCGGTAAGAGCCAACCACGCTGGCAGGAAAGGCAGGGGAGCTTGGGAGAGTTGCCCAGAGCCCAGCACATCGCCAATGCCTTCACTCAGTGCGCCAATACTTCCGGCACGCACCCACGCAGCTGCAAGGACAACTGCGGTTAGGAGCGTAGCGGGTAGGAGTGTGATCACCCCTGGACGTTCACCGCGGGCAACCGCGGCGGTGGCGCCAGCACTGACCAGTGCTGCCACGGCCAGCAGGATCAGGGGGGCTGGGGTGACAAAGACAATACCAACCGGCCAGATAGCCGCGATGGTTGCCACGGTTGCCGCGAGCGTGAGCTGACCGGCTGTGAGGTGGGCGGGGCGATCGCCCTTCGCGCTGCCGCTAACCGTGAGAATTTCTGGGGCGCCAAGTGCCCCCGAATCGTAGTGTCTCATCGTCCACCTGCCAGGGTTTTCGCGAACGCTCGCGCAATGGACTGGTCCGTTTGTGCCACCACCACGGTGGCGCGCAAGGAGGTGAGCAGATCCCATGTCAGCGCGCTGGTGGTTTCACCGGTTGCCACCACCACGGTGATCGACAGGTGTCGAGCTGCTAACACGCTGATGAGGTTTACCACCTCGACGGTGAGATTCCCGGTGATAAACACCAGGTGACCAAAAGGATTGGTGCGGACCAATTCCCACAGGGTTTTGGTAACTGGATGCTGATCGGGTGTTAGGCGCGCAAGCTGGTCCAAAAGTGCAAATTCGTTGTGAACCCCGCGATGGAGCTGCCTGGTAGTAGACCCCAGCTGGATTGTCACGCTCTGGTCAGCGCGCACATGTGAGCGCACCACCGAAGCGCAGGCACGGATCGCACATTCAAAAGTGGGCAGTAACAGCTGGGGTGGGGGATTGGGTGGAGCGCCGTAGCTCGCGGCATTCGTATCGAGGATCACCCGGGTGTTGGAGGTGATGCCATGTTCGGCTTCGCGTACCAGGTAGGTGTCATGTTGGGCGAGTGCCCGCCAGTTGAGTTGGCGGATATCATCACCGACCTGATAGTCACGCCATCCGTAAAATTCAGCTCCGGTTGGCCACGGCCGAGACTGCGGGGGACGGACCAGCGGATCATCAAAAGCACGTGCAGCGATCACATCGGTGAGTGACTCGGCAAGCGGGTGGACCATCACGGTGGTTGGTGGCGCGACAACCCGTTCACGGCGGGTGAGGGCGAAGGGATCGCGCCAGCGCATCACCGTTGGGCCAACGCGATAGCTCCCCCGCCGGTCCGCTGGAAAGCGGTAGGTGACCTGTTGGGTCGTACCGGCACGCAGATTTGTGAGCGCAACGCGCAATGTCGGCCAGGACGGTGAGTCGAAATGCTCGATCAGTTCAATCTGGCTGCGGGCACGACGCGGGGTGATCAGCAGCTGGGCGGTCACCTGGCGGCCAAGGACCAGCCGAGAAGGCAGTCCGCGCCGTTGGACATCTAAGCGCGGAGCCGGCAGGCTCGTTAACCACACAGCTACGACAAAGATCGCGATGATCATGCCAAGCAGCGCCAATCCAGCAATGTTGACGATCAGCCCGACCCCGAGTGCGAGTGCGGCAATGGCGCACGCCACCCATCCGCCAAGGCTTAGACCAATGGCGGCATTGAGGCGATGCAGCACGGCAACTGGAGACATTAATCCTGCGCATCCTGCTGGCTGAGGGCGCCAGCGGTGGGAACTTTCACGCGATGCAGGATTTGGTCAACCACGTCCGCGCGGGTGGTTTCACTCATCAAAGCTTCGCCGGTCAGCAGTAACCGGTGGGTGAGGACCGCCGGGGCGAGCGCGGCAATATCACCGGGCAGCACATCATCCCTGCCAGCGGCTGCAGCGCGGACCTTCGCCGCCCGCAGCAGCGCGAGGGAGGCGCGCGAGGAGGCTCCCAATTGCAGCTGAGTGTCGCTTCGCGTAGCCGCTACCAGGTCGATGAGATAGTAGAGCACGTCATCACTGATGGTGACCGCTTTGGCCCAGGCGACCATAGCGCGGAACTCCTCGAGACTCACCACCGCGGTGAGCTCTTCGATACTCTCGCCTGCCTCCGCACTTCGCAGCACCTGCGCTTCAGCCGCTCGCGGGGCATAACCCAGCGATAGTTGGAACATAAACCGGTCCAGTTGCGCTTCCGGTAGCGGAAAGGTGCCGGCCTGCTCGAGCGGGTTCATGGTCGCGAGTACAAAAAACGGTGTTGGAAGCTCACGGGTCACCCCGTCATAGGTCACCCGCCGCTCCGCCATGGCTTCTAGCAGTGCCGATTGCGTCTTTGGGGTGGCCCGGTTGATTTCGTCCGCCAAAAGCACGTTGGTGAACACCGGACCGGGGCGGAAGGAAAACGTACCGCGTTCGCGATCCAATACTGACGAACCGGTGACATCGGCCGGTAACAGATCGGGAGTGCACTGGATGCGAGCCACATCAGCGGAAATGGTTTGCGAAATTGCGCGCGAGAGCATGGTCTTGCCAGTACCGGGCATATCTTCAAAAAGGACGTGACCTTCGGCGAGCATCCCGATTAAGGTCAGCTCAATAACCTCACGTTTCCCCTTGATGACCCGCTCGACATTGGCAGCCATCTGTTGGAACCGAGTAACGAAATCAGCGGTTGTTAGCGTCATGACACATCCTTTTTCTTCGCATCCATTGCGGTGCCGGAACGATGGACAGTAGTGGTGGTAGCGGCGAGATACGATCCGCGTACTTGCGGATGGGCGAGCACCTCATCGACCGGACCACTGGTGAGCACGCGGCCGCGCTCCAAAGCGATCAGGCGCGTACAAATCCGGGTGAGGAGCGGCAGGTCGTGTTCGATCAGGAGCATCCCGCAGCCACTTTGGGCGGTAATCCGTCCCAAGGTGGGACCCAGGGATTCAACCTCAGCCTGGGCGAGACCCGAGGAGGGTTCATCGAGCAGTACCATCTTCGGGTTGGTCGCCATTTGGCAGGCAAGTTCCACCGCCCGGCGAGTGCCGGTGGAAAGCTGAGCCAGACGGTGGTCACGATACTTTTCTAATCCCAACGCGGCCATGAGGGCATCAACCTGGTCGGCGGTGCGGCGCGCGTGTGCACGTGATTGCGCAGTGGCGAGCAAATAGGAGCTCACCGGGTGGCCGGCTGCCTGGCTGGAGGCAACGCTAATCGTCTCGCCAACGCTCAGCGTGTCAAACAGCCGCGCATTTTGGAACGCCCGCGCCAGACCGTTAGTGGCGCGTTTTGCGGCATCCAGATGGGTGATATCGCTGCCCGCAACACACACCTGTCCGCCGGTGGTGGGTAAAAAACCGGAGATTGCGTCAAACAGGGTGGTTTTTCCCGCACCGTTCGCTCCGATAATTCCGACAATTTCATGTGCCATCACCTGGAAATTCACATCGGTGAGTACCGGAATTCCAGCGCGGTTGGCACACAGATCTCTCACCACCAACGCGGGGGTTTGCTCGCGGGTGCGGCCAAAAGTCCGGGCCTTATTGCTGCGCGCTAACAACACCGGACGGATCAGCTCGGGGCGATTGAACAGTTCGGCCATGGTGCCGTCGTGTACTTTTTCACCCGCATCTAAATACACCACGCGATCGGTGAGCTGCTGGGCGATATTTAAACTCTGTTCCACAATCACCAGCGTTACTCCCGCGCGGCGCAGCGCAGTGACCGCACCGATAAGACGGTCAACCACAGCGGGTGCTAACCCGAGGGAGAACTCGTCTATCAGCAGCAGTGTGGGACGCAGAGACATCCCGAGCGCAATTGCCAGCATCTGCTGTTCTCCCCCCGAGAGATTTCCAGCCTGGGTGTGCAGGTGCTTGGCAAGCGGGGGGAAAAACTCACACACCTCAGCAATTGAGGAGACAACTGCGGTGCGCTGATGGGAGCGGCCCTGATCGAGGGCAAGGCGCAGGTGGTCGTGCACACTGAGGTGGGGGAGTATGCCATCTCCGCCGGGCACATAGACAACTCCGCGCCGCACCAGTTCGTGAGCGGGTAGATGCGTGATATCGCGGTCGCGGTAAAACACCGCCCCATTGGTGGGATTCGCCAGTCCGCACAGCGCGCGCAAGAGCGTGGATTTGCCCGAGCCGTTTGTTCCGCACAGGGCGAGAACCTCGCCGGTGCGCACATCAAGGTCCACCGAGCTGAGGATGGTGACACTGCCGCGGGCGACTTCAATATCGCGGGCAACCAGGAGTTTTGTGGCAGCCTCACCTCTGGAACGAAGGCTCACATCTTCAGCGACCGCCGCGGCACGGGCAGCGCGAATATCACCGGCCACCGAGCCGGCCGATGCGAGATAGATCAATCCTGAAATCACCATGAACGGGGCAAACAGGACGAATGCCATCTCCAAGCTCAACCCTTCAGCAGCCAGTAATAGCACCGGAGTGAAGGCGAGACCAAGGAGGGAAAAAGGCGTAAAAATCTGCATGCCGGCGCCGCGAATTCTGGCGGGCACAATCATCGAGGAGACGGTAAATCCGATCGGGGAGAGCACAATTGCCAGCACCGAAGGGATGGTGGAGGCAATAAAGAACAAGACGAGGTTGGGGGCGAAGGCCTGCGCAATAATGCCTGCGGCAGAGACAAATTGCAGGCCGGCCTGTAGGGCGACAAGGGTTGCCGGTTTGTAGCGCAGCAACCGGTCGGCAATGCCGGTGCCAATGAGCAGAGCCGGAATTGCCAGCAGTGACGTTGCGGTGGCAAGGAGCGAACGTTCAAGTGGTCCAAGGGCAAATTTCGATGCCATCAGCAACCCGAGCAGGATATTTAATGGCAGGGAAAACATCGAGACGAAACCGGCGATAGCTTGCAGCCGCATCGTTTTAATGGACCAGGCAGCGCGCAGTGCCTCACTGAAGGTGGGCGGATGCTCAGCGACGGGTTCATCAGCGTTTTGGACCCCAAGATCCGCACGGTCCATCGCACCGCGTTGCGGTTCGCGCAAGATGAAAGTCAGCGCCGCGGTGATCACCGCGATACTTGTCAGTGCCAGGGTGGTTGAACGCCAACCGTAGTGTTTGACCAGCAGTCCCGTCACCGGGGTGGCAATCAGCGCGCCGAAGGAGCCGGCCGCTCCAATAATGCCGTAGGCACGGGCACGCGAGCGCGCCGGAAAATAGTCGGCAAGAAGGGGACCGGAGGCAATTTGGGACGGGATGGTCGCCAATTGGGTGACGACATTGCCCATGGTGAACGTCCCAAAGGTACGCGCAAGGGCTTGAATTACCGTGCCGATCGGACCAACAACAGCAGAAAACTGTACCAGCCGCACCCGCGAGACGCGGTCAACCAACCATCCCAGCGGTAGACCGAGGACAACGACGGCCACCCCGGCGATCGCCGCGATTGAGGTCAGGGCTGCAACCGAGGTGCCAAAATCGGCTTGGATCTCCGGACCGGCAATACTCAAAGCCGCGGTTGACCAGGCGGAGAGCACACCGGTCAGACCGAAGACGATCAGGGGGGTGCGCGGGCCGTCAACGCGACGCGGATCAATTGAGCTGACGTAGGCGCGCAGGCGCGTGGCCAGGGGTAATGACCGGTCACGGCTGGCGGCATCGGCTGACAGTTCCGCAGCACTTGCCGGGATGACACTTGCTGGTATGTCACGGTGCTGGGGCTCGTCGGTAGCGCGTTGACGCGGAGTTGGTACCGCGGTGCGCAGCGCCCCCCAGTCACTGGAGGTCTCACGTGTGGTCATCATCACTCCCCTGCCGCAGTGGCTGAGCGGCGAGCGCATAGCGCGGTAATGCCGGGTCGTTTGCTCCGCGTAGTGGCGCGCGTTTGTCATCGAGTGGGATCTTGCCGCGCATAGCGGCCAGTCCGCCATCACCCATCAGCGCGGGCAGTGCGATGTGGTGGCGGTAGGCGAATTTCACCAGCGCGTTATCTCGCGCCTGCATGATTGCGCCAGCTAGGCCGCTCGGTGTAGCAGCCAGGAGCGCAAGTCCTCCAAATCCGGCCAGTGCCGTGGCAAGTTGCGGGGAGGAGGTCCCGAGGAATTCCAGCAGCCCAAAGAGCGTAGCGCCCAGCAGAGCTCCGAGCGGTCCGCCGAGACCGCCCAAGACGGTGTAGAGGAATACGCTCAGGGAGCGTTCGGGTGTAAATGCGCTGCCGGTGAGGTTACCGGCCAGGTAGACCAGCCAGGTGCCACCAAGAGCGGCAATCCCACCGGAGATGGCAGCAAGGGTGAGGCGATAGCGCCCCGGAGCGAGACCGAGGGCCTGAGCAGCCGGTGGGTTATCACGCAGCGCAATCAGACCGCGACCAAGGGGGGTGGTGCGGATTTGGTGAATGAGGAGGAGGGTGACCAGCAAGGTGATGAGGGCCCCCAGGTAGATGATGCGAGCGTCTCCAAGATCCATTCCGCCCAGCTGCATGGTGGGCGTGCGGGAGGTAATTAGTCCGCCAGCAAGATTGGGGTCGCGGAAAAATGCCTGTGCGGAGATCGCAAAGACAAGCGTGAAAACCGCGATTTGCATGCCATCAAGCCGCAGAGCGGACATGGTCAACGCCATAGCGATGAGCGCACCGAGCCCGGTCGCTGCCACCAGAGCGAGCGGGAGCGGCCAGGAGGTCGCGAGCACAAGCCACCCGCCTGCTGTAGCAATGCCCACCTGACCAAGTGCGGGCAGCGCCCCCAATCCGGTTTGGAGATAGCACGAGCAAGTAAGGATCGCAAAGCACAGGATACTGGCGAGTATTAGTGCTCGGCCGGGGGTGAGCAGCAGCGGGGCGACCACCAGCACCAACACGGGCAGCAGCCAGGCGAGGGTGCGGAGCCGTGCGATCCGGTCGATTTTCGCCAGCGGTGCAGCAATGGGCTGGTAGCTGGCAACCGCGAGTCCCTCGCCCGCATCGGTGCGCGTGCGGGTGCGGGCAGTCGTGGCCAGCGCAATCCCAACGATAATGACCGCACAGGCATCAGCTGGCGCACTGGTGGCAAACCGGACGGTAAGTGCCTGGGTGGTGAACGTCCAGACGATCGCTGCAATGACCGCCCGCGGTAGCCGCTGGAACTGGGCGATGGCAGCGGCCGCAAGGGCGCCAAGCAGCGGTGCTGTCTGCAGGGTGGTGCCCGCTTGGCTAGCATCCATCGGCGCGGGTAGGCGCGGATCGGCCATCACCTGGGCGATCCCAACGCAGGCGGCCAAAAGCCCGGCGAGAATCCATGATCTCCCCCCGATGCGAAAGGCAGAGATCCCCAAGGTCGCGGCGCGCGGCGCATGGTCGGCAACGGCGCGTAACTGTCGGCCCCAGCGGGTGTGGTGGAGAGCGAAGATGAAAGCGCAGATGATCGCGATCACCAGGACGGTGGTCAGTAGCTGCCAGCTGCTCACATCCCGGCCGGCAACGTGAAAGTGAGCAGCTAGGGGGACCTGCCAGGTTTCCTGTGCGCGTCCCAACGACAGGTCAACATCACTGACGAGCCCATCGCGCGCCAGGGGCCCCAGCCCGGCCAGACCAATGGCCACGAAGGCACTCGCACTGGTCCCCAGCAGTGGTGAGGTAAAAAAGCGCGTGACAATGAGTGCGTGCAGCGCCCACCACAACACCGCGGCAGCAACAAGCGTTACCAGCGCAGCCAACCCCATGTTGACAAGCCGGGCCCTCGCGGTGGGAACGAAGGTCAAACAGGCGCAGACATCATGGGTGGCAATCAGGATTTTCGCGCCCCCGACCAGCGATGCAAAGACGGTTGCCGCCAGTGAAGCGAGCTGAATTTGGGCGAGATTAATGATCTTGTTGGTGCGATAAATCACGACGATACCAACCGCGCCGGCAATGATTGGTACCGCGGTAATTGCCGTGCCGATCAGGGCGGAGGGAAGGGAAGCGCCGGCGATCAGACCGGCCGTTAGAGTTAACAGCGCCAACAAAATCCACGTCATGGCCGGTCCCCACCAGAGATGTCACCGCGGGAAAGGGAGGGCGGTAGCCGCGTATCTGAAGACAGGAGTCCGTCAATGAGCGCGGCTTGCAAGTCGGCAATGTGGCCGTCTAACTCGGTGATTGCCGCGGTCACATCCGCACGCAGCACATTGGTGAACAGCGCTTCGGTGCGCTGGGACAGTAAGTCGGTTGCCTCGCTGGGGAGCGCAAAACGCAGCAGGCGTTCCAATTCGACTTGGATTCGTTGCCATTCGCGCCACAGGTAGAACTCACCGGCGTGATCAAAAATGAGGTGATGTGCACCGGTGTGGGCCCGAAATGGGTCGTCACTATCGACCGCGAGCGCCTCGGCGAGTGCGATCGCATCAAATTCGGTCAACCCTTTGGCACATGCGGCGCGAACAGCCGCACTTTCCAATAGCTGCCAGTAGGCGCACAGGTCACGGATGGTACGCAGGGTAATTGGGGTGACCTGATAGCCAGCTCCGGGGCGGGCGATCACCAGTTGATCGGCACTTGCCATCAGTAACGCTTCCCGCACCGGGGTTTTTGTCATCTGCAAGTCGCTTGCAACTTCGGCTTCGGTAAGACACACCCCAGGCGGATACACCAGACGCATCAGCCGATCCAAAATCGCCTGATAGGCCTGCACGGTACGGGTTTCACGTCGTGAGGTTGTCATGGCGCTACAGGAAGGGCGTGAGTTTGCGGCGCAGTTCACCCTTGGCGATTGCCCCGGTCATCCGCAGGAGTTCTTCACCATCGGCATATAGCACCAGGGTTGGCAGTCCCATCACCCCAAATTCGGTGGTGATGTCTTCATTGGTGTCATAGTCAATCTGGGCGATGAGTAGTTGGCCATCCCAGTCGCGCGCAAGGTCACGAAGAACCGGTGCGAGTCCTTGACACGGGCCACACCACTGGGCCGTGAAGTCCAGCAGTACCGGCAGCTCATTGGCAAGCAGGTCGCGCAGTTGGGCAGGTGAGGTGATTTCGATGATGTCAGCCATGGGAATTCTCTCTCGTGGTTAGGTCAGATCTGCAACGAAATCGTCAACCGCGATGACGTTGACCGGTAGGTTGCGGACCTGAGCTGGCAGGGTTGATGTGATTGCCTTCGCGTCGCCAACCATGACGATGTGGACGTGGTCGCGCTTTACACACGCGGCAAAATCACTGGGAACGCGTACCGCGGTGGTGGCGTGGTAGGCATTCATACGCGTGGCAACATCGTCGTAGGCCAGGCCCCGTTGGGTTGCGGAGGCGGCATGTTCAACAATGTCGAGAGGGGATTCAGCCGAGGCGGCAAGCATTCCCACCAGTTCGACGACGCCCTGGTGGTGCCGTGCGGGTGCCAGCGCGGTGGAGGTAAATTCGTCCCACACGGTAAAGATCTCCGCCAGGGCCTTGGTGGCCGCCTCGTTGGTAACGGCCGATTGGATGACCAGTGAGCCAAAGCGCGGACCGGCGGCAAGTGCCGCGTGGGCACCGTAGGTCCAGCCGTGCTGCTCGCGGAGGCGATAAAACAGCAATGATTCGCTCCCCACTCCAAGCACCTGGGTTCCAACTTCCGCGCCGGTTAGGTGCGGATCGGTGAGGTTACCGGCAGCTGCGGCAACCAGCAGTTGTGTCTGCGGTTCTTCTGGCCAGTCAATAATCGTCAGGGCACCGGGTTGCATGCCGCTGTGAGCCGGGGCGAGCAGCGTAAAGTTCGCGGTGTTCTCCCAGGTGGCAAACGGCGCGAGCAGCCGATCGAGATTGACGTGAGTAAAGTCAGCACAAATAAATATCTGAGCTGAACAGCGCGTGATGATTTCGTGGTAAAAGTCGCGCACATCAGCGGCGCTGATCTGCTGCAGGCTACGGCTCGTCCCATCTGCGGGCAGGTGGGCTCGCGCACTGGCCGGATACAGGGCGTGGCGTAAGGCGAGGGCAGCCACCCCCTGGCCGTAGGAGCTCGACATTTGCGCACTGTAACGAGCACGTGAGCGTGCGAGCTCAATCTCGTGATCAGCCAGGGTTGCTTCACTGCGGATCTGGGCAAGCAGGGCAGCAAAATCAGCGAGCTGATGCGCGGGTGCATACCCACCAATAAAGGTGCCATTTGGGGTGCACATCGATTGCACATGCGCGCCCAACCGGTCACAGCTGCGACCGAATGTGGCCGCATCCCCGCCGCGCACCCCGGCGAGCATCACCTGGGTGGTAAGGGACGCTAGTCCCGCTTTTGTTGCGGGATCATCGACCGGTCCGTATCCCAGAGACATCCCGATTGCCCCGACACTCACCCCGGGCATATGTGAACACAGCACGGTGATCCCATTGGCCAGGGTGTGTTGCTGGGTGGTGGGAAATTCCCACGGTGCGTTAGCGCCCGCAGCCGGCATTGTTGCAATGAGGCGATTGTCACTCATGTCGCTCCTGAGCATCGAAGAAGATCACCGCGCGGTTATCGGTTACAAGATAGGATGCGGCGGCTTGCTGGATTGCGGTGGCATCCAGACGAGCAACCTGTTCAGCCGCGAATTCCAACGGTGCTAAATCGGGGAAGGCAGCGAGATTCTCACCCACCACATCGGCAATATCACCGCTGGTGAGCAGGTCGGAATACAGGGCTCGTTGCATGCGCGAGCGCGCAATTTCGACTTCCTCGCTGCTGGGCCCATCAGCGATGAAAGCCGCAATTTCCGCATCCATCGCCGTGAGCACCTCGGTGGTGGTGGATCCATCGGCAACAAACCCAGCGAACATCGCAACCGAAGTCCCTCCCGAACAGTCACGGGCAAAGGATTGCACACCTTCGGCGAAATGATGCTCGCGGACGATGGTTCGCTGCATTCGCGCCGCCGCTCCGCCGGTAAGAATTTCACAGGCAGCAGCAATGGCGACCTGCGCGCTGGTCGGGGCGGGTGGGATTTGGTAAAAACTCGCGACGGCCGGTGATGGTACCGCATCGTCAACGTGACGGTGGACCTCGCCGCGATGCGCGGTGATCGCACCATTGGGACGCGAGGCAACTGCCCGAGCGGTAATCCCTCCAAAATAGCGTTCAGCCTGGGTCACAATGGCATCTGCCTCCACTTTGCCGGCAACGGTCAGTACCGCATTTGCTGGCGAATAGTGGCGGGTAAAGAATGCTTCCAGGTCGCTGAGGCTACAGGCAGCCAGGTCCTCCATCAGCCCGATCGGGGGGTAGTGATAGGGATGATCCGCAGGGAAGAGCGCCGCGAGCGCATAGGTCCACAGCTCACCGTAGGGCTGATTGGCACGCTCTTCTTTCTCCGCTGCCACCACGGCGCGTTCATTGGCTGCAACCGCATCGCTGAGCGCTTCGGGCATTGACCCCATCCGGTCAGCTTCCAGCCACAGCACCTGTTCGATTGCGCCATGGGGCACCGTTTGGAAGTAGTTCGTCCGATCCAAATCGGTTGAGGCATTCGACTGTCCGCCAAGTTGAGAAATCCGTGAGGAGTGTTCACCGGGTGCGACGTGGCGAGAACCTTGGAACATGAGATGTTCAAACAGATGCGCCAGGCCGTGTTGCCCATCAGCTTCATCTCGTGAGCCCACGCGGTAGGTCACATTAATGGCCGCAAGTGGGCTGGTTGGATTATCTACCACGGCGATGGTCAGGCCGTTATCCAACCGGTGTTGCACCAGTGGATATGTGGGGATTGCCGGTTGCATCTACCCTTCTCCTTGATCGTTATTCGCGCTGGGCACGGCGGTGCCAGGGCACTGCCCGGTTTGTAATTCGCGTAATACGGCGCTCTGACGGGGCAGGGGCGTGTCGGCATCAAAGCGCGTGCCACCGCCAACTAAACATAGATGGCCCGGCAGTTCGCTGCCCTGGGCTGCGCGCACCGGATCACGGGTGTCATAGTTCCAAATTCCCACCGCCACATCGCGTACCGCCACGTGATCGCCAACTTGCAACCCAACGTGGGCTTGGAAATCGGGGCGCTGACCGGCGCCAGGATTGGGAAAATAGGAGGTTTCCAGACCCGCCCGAAAACTCTCGGGGGTCAGATCGGGACCAGCTCCTTGAATCCCAGCGGCGATCAGTCCGATCGCGTCGGCGAACTCATCGGCATAGTTCAGCGCGTTATAGCGATCTTGATCATCCAAATCACGATCGCGCACAACCTGGGCGCCCCAGGTCAGTTCGGGGAGTTTGGCGGGGGACTGGTCGGTAATGGAAATAATCCCCTGGCGCGTGCCCTTTGGTGGGGGAAGTAACCAGCTGCCAGCCGGGCGGGTACCGGCAGTAATGATTTCGGGACGGTAGGAACCAAATTGGGCTTGAGCTCGTGAAAGTGTCGAAGGAGCAACCGTAAAATACAGCACCGTGGTGATCCCATCGGCGCGCATTTGCGCATAGGTGGCCTCATCGCGCGGATCAGCCTGAGGGGAGGCCGCCAGGGTGGTGAATTCGTAACGTTTCGCTGCGATACCGCACCCATCGAGATAGGTCGAGAGAGTATCGGTGGAATATTCCACGCCGGCAAGTGCTGTTGCTGAGGGAGCAAGAATCCCAAATTTTCGCGGTTGGTCTTCCGTCTGGGTGGAAAACTCGGCGGGATGATGGGCAAGCATTTCACACACCAGTTCACCCATCCACCGCTGGGAGCGGTCGAGTGGTTCACGAGTTGACCACGGATAGGGACCAAGGCTGGTGAGCGTATCCGCGCGGTGGACCGGCTCGGTGAGCACCCCAATAATCTCTGCGGTGGCCAACTGGCTGACGAGCGCATCGGGGTTGGCAACCGGCGTGGGATAGCCAACCGCGGTGGGGGTGGCCGCGAAGACCCCCTGTGCGCGGGCATTGGCGACAAATGCGGCTTGCGCTACCGGGGTGTTTGCCGGGCCAAGCTCAACCAGTTGGAGTGCGCGCCCATAGAGTTGGTAGTGCTGGTTGACCGCATCGGTGAGTGCCTGCGCTACCGGATCAATTTTGGCCACGCCAATTTTGATTGTTCCCCCATCGACTCCCGTGCTGGTTGCACCGCCGTTACCGGCAGCGAAATCCCACGTTGCTTGACAGGCTGGAGAGGTGCGCTGGCCGGTTTGGGTCCACGTCCCATCGGGCCACTGATAACAGTCCACACTTGCCGTCCCCGGCACACGGCGCGGCTGGGGAGGGGTGCCAGCCGTGGCTGCCGGTGGCCAGGTGAGCCGCCCCTCGCCCTGAGCTGGCAGAGCCGGAAGGTCGGAAGGTCGACGTGCGGCATCAAGATCCACCGCCGATGCGATGGCGGACAAACTGAGCATCGCCACCGCACCCAAGGTGATGGCTGCCACGAGAGTGGAGCGAGATGACACTAGGAATCGTGCTCCGCGCTCATTGGCGAATCAAGGGAAATATCGAGGCGTTTCGCCGCGCGGCGGGCTCCTTTTTCCGTCAGCTGTAAGCCGTTAACGTCAACGCCAGCAAAAGCGGCGCGATAGGGCAGAAGCCGTCGAAAACTCTGCTCGCTTTCTTCCACGTCATCGGGCGGATTGATCTGGCCATACAGGTTCAAAAATGCCACATTCGGTAATGATTTCCGCAGCTGGAGAGGATCTAAGCCAGCAAAAATATGCGGTCCGAGGAAGGCGGCGGCACTGGCCGCATCCAGCCGGGGAAGGTGCATCAGCTGATCGCCTCGTAACTGCTCGCTCGCGAGTTGCAGGTAGGTGAGCTGATTGGCCAGCGGGGCCAACGTCGGCAGGAAGGTACCGGTGAGATGGCTGGCACGTAGCCGCACGGTGGTGAGCTTGGGGCACGAACCGAGCGCGGTTGCAGCCTCGTCATCCAGGTCAACTCCCAGCAGTTCCAGATGGGTCAGTTCTGCCATGGCCGCCAAAGGTGCGGTATCGAATTCAAATGTTGCCCCCCGCTGGGCTTCGCGTTCGGTATCACCGATCTGGCGCAGTACCGCAGCTGGCAGATCAGCGGTAAGGACGAGCCGGGTGAGATCGCGCCGTTCGGTGAGGGCCGCAGCTCCCGCCGAGGTAATTTTGGCAACGACCATCGCTTTGTTTAGCACCCAGGTCGGCAGCGCCGTAATCAAGTCGGGATCAGGTGCAATAAAAATAGCACCGCGAACCGTCTCAGGTGCAGGCAGGGATACGGTCCCTGCTAGTTCGAGCACATCGGCGGGATCTTCTCCCAGGAGATAGCCCTGCCCACGCGCTGATGGCAGCGTCACGCTCATAGTGCCTTCCTACCGGACAACTTCAAATTGAACTGAACTATTGTACGCACGTAGTGTAGGGCTCAAGATAACATATCCGAACGCTTTGCCAGACCGTTAGGTTATCTTGCGGTGGCGAGCTTCCGTTGCGCGACGTGCGCGCGGACGAGATGAAAGAAGATCACCTATGAAGTCTGTGTCTACCCTCGCGGCGCTCACGCTAGCTGCGGCGCTCACCATTTCGGGTTGTTCAAATTCTACCGGCAGTGATAACGCCACAACGCCTGCACCTACAACTGCAGCCCCTTCGCAAACCAGTGAAGCCGCCCCGGAAAAAGCGGGTCCAACCAGCGATGAGCTCGCCGAAAAATTTGCCGGCGTGAAGCTCGGCGATAGCGAACTTACTGTCGAAGAAGGCGATGGACTACTGGAAGCTGTGGCGTCGGGCGCGAGTGACGCCGGCTTTGAATTCGATCCACACGCGTGTGCCGAAGCGATGTTCGGACCCTACGAACGTATCCTTGCCACCGACTCCGAACGTGCGGTCGGGACCACCGAAGAAGGGATCACCTTCGTGCTGCTGGGGTTTGCAACCGATGAGGACGCCAGCGATTTCATCACCGAATCGGCCGATCTGATCGACCAGTGCGCGACCTACACGGTTAGTGCTCCGGCGGCAGGTGAAGGGTCAATGAGCCCGGCTGATATCACGGTAGCCGACGCTGATGACCAGATCGGTATCGATGCGATCACCACCCTGGATGACGCGGATACCCCCATGTCCCAGGTGATTGCGCGCAAGGGCAATATCGTCGTGGTCGCCACGGCAATGGCCGGTCTTGCCAGTGTGGAGGACCTAGCAGCCACCAGCGCAGAGGTGCTGGCGAACTAACCACACTGTTTCCACCAAAGCAGGCAAACCGTGTCGGGCATTTACGCCCGACACGGTTTTTATGCCACTAGGTGGACCACCACGACCCGGTGTCGGTACGGCCGTATCATATGGGCTGTGAAGAATGCGGGAGGATCATTTAGCGCAGGGCTGCGAGCCGGCATCCCGATTGGATTGGGATATTTTGCCGTCTCGCTGGCCATTGGGCTCTACTGGGCACACGGAGCCTACCCACCGCTTGCCGCAGCGATCTTTTCAGCGACGAATATGTCGTCAACCGGGCAGTTCGCCGCGATTACCATCGCGTTGGCCAAAGGTGGGATTTTCGAACTTGCGGCCACCACCTTGCTGGTGAATCTGCGCTATCTGCTGATGAGTATTTCGCTGTCACAGCGTCTCGATCCGCAGCTGTCGACCGGAAAACGCCTCGCACTTGCCGCCGGGGTGACCGATGAGATTTATGCGCTGAATATTTCCCGTCCCACGGTTCAAATCCGCTACTATCTCGCGTCGATGATCCTGCCCATTGCCGGGTGGACATGCGGGACCGTTACCGGGGCACTTGCCGGTCAGGTGATCCCTCCGTCCTTACAGTCGGCAGCTGGGATCTTGCTGTTTGCGATGTTTATCGCCATTGTGGTCCCACCGGCGCTCAGTTCTCATCCGGTGCGGGTGGTCATTGCCGTCGCGGGTGCCTGTGCACTTGTGCTGGCCTTCACTCCGGTGATTCGTGAACTTGATGTGGGCTGGCGCATCATTGTCGCTACCTGTATCGCCTCGGCCCTTGGTGCAACCTGCTATCCGATTAGCTCCCAGACGGCAGCACTTGGCGGCGAGGGAGACGAACAGCGCGATACGGGAAGGCAGGACGCATGAACGTTGTCATTCTCATAGCTGTAACAGCCTCGGTCACCTACGCGCTGCGCGCTATCCCGCTGGTGGCAATGCGCCGCCAGATCAAATCCCTTTGGTGGCAATCATTTCTGTTTTATGTCCCGTGGGCAGTGCTCACCGCGATGACGATCCCGGCGATCTTTTTCGCGACCAACTCGTGGATATCAGCCACCGCTGGACTGGTGGTTGCGCTCGGGCTGGCAATAGCGAAACGCTCCTTGTTCACCGTCGCGCTCGGTGCCGCAATTGCGGTGTGGTTGGTGGAATATCTCGCGTTGTAACCGGCTGGAAAGTTCATGGTAGGTAGTTGAGAACTCCTATTACTGGGTGTTAGGTTGACAACAACCCGCGGGAATTGCCGCGGGGTTCCGCAGCCCAGGAGGATGCCTCATGCCACGCAATATCGCGATGAAACCGCCCACAGTGACCATCGGTGGTGTCCCACTCGACCCGCTGGCAGCAACCTGGTATTCGCCTGGAAAAGATGCAGAGGTTACCTATCCGGCGGAGTCCACCACGCCGAATGACATGCCAGAAATTACCGCCCGCCCGTTGGAGATTGCTCTCGAGTTGCCCGGTGAGGACTGGCAGGTGCTGGTCGAATTTGTGAGCGCATTTACCGAGTCATACCAACCGGTGACTGAACCGCACGTCATTTCCTGTCTGCCACCGCACCGCGGCTGTAGGATTGTCAGCCACACCGATACCACGTTGCAGTTCATTGTTGACGTACCTGCCGATGCCACCTTCGCGCGCCTGGACCTGGTCCACTTGGGTGGTCACCTCGGAGAAGTTTCTGATGCGTACTATCCCTTTAAACTCATCAGTGGCGATCTCACCCTCCATCCCGATACGGATGCTGATCTTCCCACGGTGGCGGAGGTGTTCGGCGACCTGCTGCCCGAAACCTATGATGAGGCCTACCGGGTATTTCTCGCGCTGTCATCTGAAAGCGGTGAGAGCTACAGCTGGCGCGAATTGTTACCCCCTGATCGTGAACTTACCGCCACCACGGCGATGCGTGAGCTCGTGGGACCAGGAGGCGGCAAGGCGCATATAGAACTGCCCTATGCGGAATTGTCGACCAGGTTGGATGAACAGCTCGAACACCTCCTTGGCGCGCAAACGATCAACTATGCCTTTTGTGCCGTCTATGCCGATGCCAACCGTATTGATCGCAACGTGTTAGAAGAGATTGACCCCAACACCGATGCGCTGACGCGCCGGTTTGCGAGCACCTATGGTGACAACCTGGTCTTTTCCGGACCGGTGAGTTATTTACACACCATCGCTGCCGACCGCTGGTTGGGACACCTACCGGTGCACATGTGGCGACCTGATGGGTCACTGGCAATTAGTGCGCCACTGTATGGGGACAGTATTTTGATTGCCGGCCAGACGGGACTGGGGGAGGAGCTGCGGGAATTGGGGTTGGAATTCGCGCCAATTACCGACCCGCTCCAACCGATCCCACCGACCGACGATCCCGCTGAGCTACAGGAGTAGTTAGCTCACGGGCCTGCGCGCTTTCTGGCTTGCAGCTGCCGGGCGGCGACGCACGTAGAGTTCTTTATGGACCCTGGCGATCACGTCACGTTTCGCGGTGATGATCTCGGTGGTGAACCACTGCAGGTGCTTGTGTCCGTCACTGGCCCCATCGCGGATTTGGTTGAGCACCTGATCGGTGAGGTGGAATTCCGCGAAGACATGTTGGCGTCCGGGACGGAGAAATTCGATATGCGCCGATTTATCCCAGACAGAGTATTCGCGTCCCAGCGCGCGCGAGACCATCATCACCCACCAGGGATCACACATCGAAAATAGTGAACCGCCATATAGGGTTCCTAAATAGTTCGCGGTAATCCGGTTGAGCGACAGCCGCACCCGAATACGGCGATAGTCGCGGGTAATATCGAGAATTCGAATTGATGACCCCCACAGTGGTGGCCAAAAATTCATCGCCCGGTAGGTGATTTTTGGATTTTGAAACAGCTCATCAAGATCTTGATAGGTCGGAAACTGCACCATGGGGGTATTTTGTCACGTGCGCTCAACTTGTGAAACTACCGGTGCCGCACCATCGTCGCTGTCGGATAGGGGCAACAGCTGCCATCCCCACACGAGAAGCAACCCCCACACCGCACCGATGAGCAAACTCGCGGCGGTATTGACCAGCCAGGTGAAGAAGCCCGCAGCAACCCAACCGGTGGTGAGCGCTTCGAGATGGCCGATGGTCTCCACCGGTAACGCCCAGCCAAGGTCTGCCAGCCCGACGACGAAAATATGACCGCCCACCCACACCATCGCAAGGGTGCCAACCACGCCGATACCGGTGAGCACACGCGGCATTGCCGCAACCAAAAAACGCCCAAATGCTGCGGTTGCGCGCTGGTCACGTGCCGCAAAATGCAGGCCGATATCATCCATTTTTACGATGATCGCCACCACCCCGTACACCAGGAAGGTGATCGCCAGGGCAACGATCACCAAAATGATGGTGCGCGCCGCAAATGCTTCCTCGCTCACTTCGCTGAGCGCAATCACCATAATTTCTGTCGACAAAATCAGATCGGTGAATACTGCCGAACGCACCACCTGGTCTTCACCAGCCTTCCCCCGGGCCAGTTTTGGTTGGTGAGCAGCATGATCGGTGTGGTGGGTGAGTTTTTCCCACACCTTTTCCATTCCCTCAAAACAGAGGTAACAGCCACCGACCATTAACAAAGGGGTGATAAGCCAGGGAGCGAACTGGCTGAGCACGAGCGCCAGCGGCAAAATGATCAGCAGTTTATTACGCAGTGAGCCCAGGGTGATGCGTTTAATGATCGGTAGTTCTCGTTCGGGCCGGAGCCCGTGTAAATACTGCGGTGTAACGGCGGTATCATCGATCACGACGCCAGCAGCTTTCGCGCTGGCTTTGCCTGCCGCGGCGGCGACATCATCGAGATTTGCCATCGCCATGCGTGCAAGTGTGGCCATATCATCCAGTAGTGCGGCAAGACCGGCGGCCATACTTCTCCTTTGCTGGGAGCTGGAAGGACAGCCAGCTAACTGGCAGCGCTCTGCGCGGTCTCCACGGGCATTCGTTCATCAGCTGCCCAGCCACTAAAGGAGGCTGGATATAGCCGGCCGGCAGGAAGCCCAAGATACTCCATCACTAACAGATTGTGACAGCCGGTCACCCCCGAACCGCAATAGGAAATTACCGGGCGCGTGCCATCCACACCCGCAGCAGCAAAACGCTCGCGCAGCGCAGCTTGTGGCAGCAGATGGCCGGTGGGGGTGACGTGCGTTTCGATGGGCAAGTTCTGCGCAGAGGGAATATGGCCGCGGCGTTTATCAGGACCAGCCACCTCACCGCGGAACCGGGCACGTGGGCGCGCATCAATGAGCACAACCTCGCGGGTTTGGCTGGCCTGGAGGGTTTGGGACGTATTTGCGAAGGCTGATTTTGGCCAGGGACGCACCGGGAAGGTCGTTGGCGAAATATGGGGCCAGCCCGTTTCCAGTTCGACATCGACATCGCTCAGCCCCCCATCGAGGATGGCGGCGTTGATGTCAATCTGGCGGAGTAACCACACGAGCCTCGCCGCGGCGCCACCACCGATGGAATCGTAGGCCACCACCGTTTTCGTCCCGTCAATCCCAGCATTTGCCATTGCCCGTGCGAACGCTTCGGGGGTGGGCAGTGGATGGCGCCCGTCGGTTGGCGCACCTTCGCCCGCTAATTCGCGATCCAGGTCAATAAATGCCGCACCTGGGATATGCCCCTCGGCATACTCCTGGTATCCTCGCCGATCTAAATGCCAACGAACATCCGCGAAGACAATCGCATCGTGATGCTCGCGACACCAGTGCCACGAAACAAATGGTGCATCCATAACCTAAGTTTAAATTGATTTCCCCACTGGTGGCTATGCGGTTCACTGTCAATCATTCGCAACGAACCGGCTGTTGACCTCCGGGGAGCTCGGCCATTGCTAGCCGACGTAATTCAAGATTTGCCAGCCACACCACTGCTTGTTGCTCACCGCGCATCAGTTCATCCACGATGTGGGGATAGCTCGCTAGCTGTCGCAGAGGTTGATGTGCAAGGGCGCGAAAGGCAAGTAATTTCGTTCCGCCGGGGCGGGTGAGCAGAGATGTGAGTTGAGCAGTTGCACGCGCATAGCGGTATTTGTGCCACGCCCACCAGCTCACCGCAAGGAGGCTTGCGAGCGCGAATACCCACCAGCCAACCTCGGTAGCCGTCTGTCGGGTCTCCTCGGCCTGCGCTTGGGTGGAAGCCATGAGATGTGCGACATCACCGGCCAGAGTTGCCACGGGACGTTGGATTTCACCTCCCACCAGTGGGATCCGGGCGGCGGCTTCGCCAATGCTGCCAAGACCGCGAGTAATGGTTGCTAACGTGTCGCTGGCCCGATCAGCGGGCGTAGCTAATGCCGTAATTTTGGCGCTCAGCTGTGCGGAGAGTTTCCACCACAACACCAACCAGATCACCACGAGCGCATCGAAGGTGAGTTGGCGTCGTAACAGTGGACTTGGGCGAGCATATAAACGCATATTTTGATCCTGTCATGGGCACACTAGGCGTGCGAGGTGGCAGCCAGGTAGCATTCGTTGCAAACCCCTCATGTGAAAAGGAGTCACGATGACGCCGCATCATCCGCACCTGCTGTCTCGCCGTGATGATGGAGGCAATTATGACCCCGACCGGATAAGTGCAACGGTCAGTGAGGTCACCTCCAAGGTTGACGCGCAGCTGCCGGCATCGCTTCGCCACCTCGATGTTCGAGTCCTTACCCGGGCGGCACTGGCAGGTATGGCCCCAGAAGATCTCCACCGCATCCGCACCGATGTGCTGGCAAAGCTCGTGCTGGCGTGTACCGAAGCTGCCAGTAGCCGCACACCAGGTAGCGCGACAATTTTGCTGCCACCGGCGATTAGCGTGGCGGGATCGGCCCTGACCATCATCACTGATGACATGCCCTTCCTCGTTGATTCGGTCAGCGCCGAGTTAGAACGACACGGGCTGATTATCCACTCGGTGATGCACCCGCAGGTACGTGTGGCACGTGATAGCTCAGGTGCGCTGAAGGCCGTCCAAGGTCATAGCGAAGGTGAGGCAGACGACCGCATCGCTGAGTCATGGATGCGCTTTGTTATCGATGAGGTCGATCAGGATGAGGCTGACACTCTGCTTGCCGATATCGCCAAGGTGCTTTCCGATGTGCGCAATGTGGTGGACGACTGGGCGGCAATGGAACAGCGCGCCCTAACACTTGCGGAAGAACTCACCACTGCACCACCGGCGCACTGCGACCGTGATGATGTGCGTGCAACGGCAGATTTCCTCACCTGGCTCACTCGTGATAATTTCACCTTCCTTGGCGCACGTGACTATGACCTCGTCGAGGGTGAACCCCATCAGCTCCGAGCGGTTGCCGGTAGCGGCCTGGGGATTTTACAAACCGAAATGTCACTGCCGGCCAAAGCACTGCCAGCACATGACGGGAGTATCCCCGGCACCAACGCGCTGATTCTCGTCACGAAAATTAACCGCCCCTCACCTGTCCACCGCCCGTCACTTCTCGATTACATCGGAGTCAAACGCTACGACGAGGAAGGCAGGGTTATTGGGGAACGACGCTTTTTGGGGCTGTTTACTCGCGCCGCCTATCAGCAGTCGGTACGTCAGGTACCAATCATCGCCGATAAGGTGACGACCGCACTGGAACGCACCGGTTTTGATCCCGAAGGTCGCCTGGGCAAAGATCTGCTGTCCGTGCTGGAAGAGTATCCACGTGATGAGCTCTTCCAAATTGAACGCGAACAGCTCGCCGAAGTTGCTGCAAGTATCGTCTACCTGCATCACCGTCGTTCCACCCGGGTCTTTGTGCGCCGCGATCCCTACGGCCGCTTCGCCTCCTGTTTGGTCTACACGCCACGTGATCGCTATTCACGCCGCGTCCACGACCGACTCAACCAGCTGATGCAGACGGCCTTTGGTGGGGAAGATATTGCCTCCAGTGCCCGAGTCACCGCATCACCGCTCGCCCAGATTCACATGACCGTCTGGGGACGCAACCGCGCACTTGTTCCCGACGTTGACGGAGCGTGGCTCGCAAGTCGCATCAGTGAAATTACGCGCTCATTTACTGAAGATGTGCGGAGCTTACTGGCCGCACATCCCCAAGAACTCCCCGCCGGGGCAAAGGCGATCCTCGATGGGTTCCCCACCGACTACCAAGATGACACTCCCGCGGCGATGGCAATTGAAGATGCGTGTGAATTCGCCGCTGTTTTCGCCTCGACCTCCGGGCAGGTCCGCGCTCGGTTAATGCGCCGGGCATACGAAGATGGCTGGCAGTTACGCCTGTATTCGCCGCGCGAATTAACGTTGACTGAAATGCTGCCAATCCTCACGGATTTCGGGGTGCAGGTCATCGATGAACAGTGGTATCACCTCGAAGACCATGACGCCTATCTCCACTGTTTGGGAATTACCGGCCCATTTTCGGGTGACGAAGACGAAGCGTTGCGTTTTGATACGGCCGTGGAGCAGGTTGTGGCCGGCGCGGTGATGAGCGACGGGTTTAACCAACTTGTGCTCACCGCGGGGCTGCGCATCGACGAAGTCATGGTGCTGCGGGCGATCACCTCATATGCCAAACAGATCGGCGTGGTGTATTCAAAACGCTACTTTGTTGACACACTTACCGCCTACCCGCAGTTGGCACGCGCACTGTTCAACCTGTTTGCCGCCCGGTTCGCTCCCGAATTACCCGACCTTACCTTCGACGATGACCTCAATGGCATCGACCTTGCCCCCCTTGGTGAGATAGATATTGACGATGCGCGCCGCCAGCTTGTCTCACGGCAAGCAGCGACCATCATTCGCGCTTGTGACGATGTTGCCAGCCTTGATCAGGACCGGATCATTCGCATCCTTGTGTCAATCCTGCTGGCCATGGTGCGGACCAACTTCTATCAGTACGACACCACCATCGAAGTTTTGGCGTGCAAACTGGTGCCGAAACTGATCGATCAGATGCCCCAACCCCATCCCGAATACGAAATTTGGGTGCACGGACCGAAAGTTGAAGGGGTCCACCTGCGATTCGGCAAGGTTGCCCGCGGCGGGTTGCGCTGGTCGGATCGTCGCGAGGATTTCCGCACGGAAGTTCTCGGATTAGTCAAAGCCCAGATGGTAAAAAATGCCGTGATCGTTCCCACCGGATCAAAAGGTGGATTCGTTGCCCTGGATCTGCCCGATCCCAATGAGGATCGAGCCGCCTGGCTACAAGCGGGAACCGACGCCTATGTCCAGTTCATTTCCGCGCTGCTTGATATCACCGACAACCGCGCCTCAGACGGGTCAATTCTGGCGCCGGAAGCAGCTGTGCGCTGGGATGAAGATGACCCCTATCTTGTTGTCGCTGCCGATAAGGGGACCGCCGCATTTTCTGACACCGCCAACCAGGTGGCACGCACCCACGAGTTTTGGCTTGACGATGCGTTCGCTTCTGGCGGCTCAGCCGGATATGACCACAAAAAAATGGGGATTACAGCGCGTGGAGCATGGGAGTCAGTTAAACGTCACTTCCGTGAGCTAAACCATGATGTAGCAGCCCAAGACTTTACCGTGGTTGGGATTGGCGACATGTCCGGTGACGTGTTTGGTAACGGCATGTTACTGTCCAACCACATCCGGTTGGTGGCGGCATTTGACCACCGACATATTTTCATTGATCCTGCTCCCGACGCGGCCAGTTCTTACCGGGAACGCAAACGGCTATTCGAACTGCCGCGTTCAAGTTGGGATGACTATGACCGCTCATTAATCTCCACCGGTGGCGGAGTATTTTCACGTTCGTTGAAAACCGTGCCGATAACCCCCGAGATCCGCCAGGTGCTCGATCTGGATGATGAAGCCCGCGAACTCACCCCCAATGAACTCATCCGCGCGGTGCTTACCGCTCCGGTTGACCTGTTGTGGAATGGCGGGATTGGTACCTATGTGCGATCCAGTAGTGAAGATGACCGCGAGGTGGGCGATCGCGCCAACGACCCCATCCGGGTGACCGGAAGCGACCTGCGCTGCCGCGTCGTTGGTGAAGGTGGTAATCTCGGCTTCACCCAGCTGGGGCGGATCGAAGCCGCACAGTGTGGAGTTCATCTGAACACCGACGCGATTGATAACTCCGGTGGGGTGGACTCATCGGATCTGGAAGTCAATATTAAAATTGCCCTCCAACCAATCGTCGCGCGTGGCGAACTGTCCATGGGGCAGCGTAATGATCTCCTCGCCGATATGACCGATGAAGTAGCGGCCTTGGTCTTACGGCAAAACTACGAGCAAAATGTCCTGCTCGGTAATGCCCGGGCGCTAGAGGCCACCATGATCGGGGCCCATATGCGCCTGATGCAGCTACTGGAAGAATCCGGCGAGTTGGATCGCGAGCTCGAATTCCTACCCAGTGATAGCCAGATGCAAAAACGCGCTGAGGCTGGCCGCGGTCTGGTCACGCCGGAGTTCGCGGTGCTTGTGGCCTATGCGAAAATGCATCTGAAGGCCGAGCTCCTCGCCACGGAATTACCCGATGAGCCGTGGACCAACACCCTGGTGGCCGACCATTTCCCCTCCCAGCTCAGTGAACGCTACGCACGTGAACTGGCCGAACACCGGTTGCGGCGCGAAATCGTTGTGACCGAACTGGCAAATGCGATTATCAATCGCGGTGGTATCACCTTCGTGTCGCGGGCAATGGATGAAACCGGCGCTGCTGCCATCCAAATTGCGCGCGCATTTGCCGTGGCGCGCGAGGTGTTTAATTTGCGCGATTTCGTCGCCCAGGTGGAAGCAACCGACGGGCAGGTAGCAACGGAAGTGCAAAGCGAACTCTATCTCGCCTTCCGCCGCATGCTCGACACCGCAGTACGCTGGCTGATTCACAACCGCCCGTCGGGTATCGATGTGGAACGCGACATTACTCAGTACGCCACACGGGTGCAACAGCTTGTTGGCCACGGCGCTGACCTCTTTGGTGAGACATTCCAAGCGCAGTTACAACAGCGGGTCGCAACCTTAACGGC
>JAUNVN010000004.1:27968-29692 GCA_030537655.1 Bowdeniella nasicola
GAAAGCCTCCCTTGCCCAGCAGGCGTCCTGGCTCGTCCACCAGGTGCTGCTACTGGACGTGGTCGAAATTGCTGACGAATCCGAGTGGCCTCCCGAGACGGTCGCACGAGTGCACTTCGCCCTTGCTGAACGCCTGCGGATCCCAGAACTACTCAGTCAGGCAGCACGGCTGCCGCAAACAGACAGGTGGGACGCCTTAGCACGTGCGGCAGTGCGTGGCGATGTGACCGCTACCCTTGCGAATATCACCCGCGCGGTGACGGCAGAGGCAACACCCGGCGATGATGTTGCTGAGATTTTGCGCACCTGGGAAGACAATCACCCGCGCGCGATTGCCCGCGTTGATGCGGCTCTGGCAGAAATCGCTGAGCGAAAAGATGCTGAGCTGGCACCGTTGGCGGTAGCTTTGCGTCAACTTCGCGGATTGGTGCGTGGCGCCTAGTGACGATGCCGGTTGGCTACCTCAGTAGCCAACCGGCTCCGCATTAGCGGTGATGGTCAATCAGCACCGCGACAAGAGCCGGCAGCGCTACGGCCGCGCCTTCGCGCCACACCACATCCATCGATGCGGTGAGTTCCGTATCGCGCGGATTAATCTCGACGACCGGGACGCCGCGATCTGCTGCCAAGCGGGGGAGCCCAGCTGCTGGATAGACACTGCCGGATGTGCCGATCACGATCATCAGATCACAGGTCATTGCCGATGTCATTGCTCGGTCGATCGCCTCGGTCGGCAGTGCTTCACCAAACCAGGTGACGCTATGGCGGATATATCCCCCACAGGTGGTACACCGTGGCGGTGGGATTCGCGGCGCATCCTCGGCGGGGAAGGACGCGGGATTGGTGGGAGCGAGGGCGTGCTTATCGGTGACCAAGCCACAGTCGGCGCACCGCAGCGTGGAAATATCCCCATGGAGGTGGGCAAGGACTTCAGAGCCACCACGTTCGTGCAGGTCATCAATATTTTGGGTGACGATATCGATTTTCGGAGCTGCACTCGTGTTGGCTAGGCGCGCCCAGCGGCCGAGCGCTCGATGTCCGGCGTTTGGCTCGCAGCTTGCACACAGACGTTGAAACCACAGATGCCAGGCCCACACAAGGTGTGGATCGGCTTGCCAGCCCTGGACTGACACCAAATCTTCAGGATTGTAATTTTCCCACAGTCCGTGGGTTGGGTCACGGAAGGTGGGGATTCCCGATTCTGCTGACATCCCCGCACCGGTAAGTACACAGACATGGCTGGCTAGCGGGGCGAGGTCAAAGAGCTCTTCGGGAATTTCCGTTGGCGTTGATTCAATCCGTCCGGGGCGTGAGCGAGGGTTTGGGGAGTCCATAACTGTTACTTTGCCAAAAAAGCGACACCTCCGGGCGGAAACGGGCAGCGGCACCCCGGTGCGAGCAAACGTGAGGTAGCACAAGGTGGAGCCGAAATAATGCGGCAAATAACACGATTGAAAAATTGGTCTTCTATTTGAAATAACGATGCCGCCTGGGTGTCGTACGATGACGACAATTGGTTTCCAAGGCGATATTGCATCTGCCAAATGTGATAGGAGCGTGAACATTTGTTCTGCTGGTGGTCAGCGCTGTCCCCCATCTTCGTGAAGTATCGACAGATATTTGAAGCGGAATTTGCGGTGCGACGCAATTGGCGACCGGTTGTATATGAACATTTTGCTTTCGCGCGCTATTCTTGCTCCGTCACGCGTTGGACGGACAGGCCC
>JAUNVN010000155.1 GCA_030537655.1 Bowdeniella nasicola
GGCAGCGCGGGCCTCATAGGTCGCCGAGGTGACCACACTGCGGTCGGAGGTGCCCCCGACGATCACCGGGGTACCGCGCAGCTGTGGGTAGTCCAACAGTTCAACGGAAGCAAAAAAGCAGTCCATATCGACATGCAAAACTGTGCAGCCGGTATCGTCATCACCCCAATGTTGTGGGGTTTTGGGGCGCACACCACGTGACATTTCCGCGCCCTCCTTTGCTGTTTTGCTGCTATCTCGTAGGCTATCGCCATGGCCCATGTACGCACATCTTTTCCTGTTGGACCACTGCCCACGGCGATGGGAACAGCCGAATTTGAACCCATCACCCCCACCGCGGCACTGTTGCTCCTCGATGGGATGGAGTCAAGTTATGTGGATCTCGCCGATCCCAGCCACCTGGAATTTGAGTACATGCAACAGATGGATCTTGCGCTTGCTGCGCATATCCCGGCCCCAACTCCTATCCGTGCTCTACATCTGGGTGGGGCGGCCTGCACCCTGGCGCGGGCCTGGAATGCGACACGTCCGGGTTCAAAACAGGTGGTATTGGAATGGGACGCAAAAGTTGGGGAACTGGCACGTGCCTTTTGTGACGTACCGCGCGCTCCGGCGGTGAAAATTCGCATTCAAGATGCCCGTGCTGGCCTCGATGGGTTTCCCGCTAATCGCTTCGAGGTGATTGTGCGCGATACCTTTGCAAACGGCCAGGTCCCCGATCATTTGCGTACCCTCGGTGTTGCCCAGGCAGCCAGACGTGTGCTCGGTGAGCGCGGACTTTATCTCGCCAACCTCACTGACCATCCCCCACTGATGATGACGCGCAGTGAAGTCCAAACGATCGGCGCGGTCTTTCGTCACGTCCTCGTAATTGCCGACCCGGCAATTTTGCGGGGCAGGCGGTTTGGCAACCTGGTGATCTGTGCGAGTGACACCCCCTTTATCACCTCGCAGCTCATCCGCCAGTTACGTTGCCTGCCGCTACCGGTCACTACCCTGCTGGGCGATAAACTTACCGCCTTTACCGGTACTGCCCCGCTCCTGACTGATTGCCCCTAGGGGGTATCGGGTCGATCGGTTTTGTGGTTGCGCATGAGGTCCGCGAGGAACGCTTCTGCGGCCGCACCGATCTCATCGGCGGTTGGGGTATCAGCGAAGGGCTGCTGCCATTCGTCATCAGGCCCAACTTTTTCGTCATAGGCTTTTTCCATCAAGCCCAGCGCCTGGGAGACATGCTCATCACGTTCCACCTCTTCGGTGATATCCCGTGAGGCATGCACGTGCGCTGCTTCCAAATCTCCCAGTGGCAATGCCAGGTCGGTAATCGCTGAGATCCGGCGGATTAACTCGGCGCCGGCCTGTGGATACCAGGTCCCCTGCGCGTAAAAGGGCACACCGGCAGTGAACCCCACCGACGGAATTTGCCGTTTGCCGATTTTGTATTCCAAGGTGGTGGCCATCGAAGCGGGCCACTCCTGGGGTTCTTCTTCCTCACTGAGCGTAAAACCAATAGCTGCAAGCTCAGCGGTGGCGTTGCCGTGTGAGAGCACCGGCACCGGCCGGGTATGCGGGAAGGTCATGGCGACGCTGCGCGTGCCAATTGCCATCCGTACCTGCATTTCTTCGGCGAGTGCGGTCACGGTGTCAGAAAATTCTTCCCACCGCAAGGTCGGTTCGTAACCGTGCAGTAATACCAGTTCGGTACCTTCGTCATCGCGTAGCAGGTCAATCGCGATTTCGAGCGGCTCGTAATTCACCACTTCACGTTTATCCATCGTGATCGATGGACGCAAGGTGGAATAGGTGAGGAAATCATCGGCGTTAAAGGTCACAAGCCGTTCATGCTGCAATGTCATCAGCAAGTTGCGCGCCAACATAAAGCAGGCCCGTCCAGCATCGTGCCGACCGGTTAACGCGTGAATGAACACCGGCGAATGCGGCATTGGTTGATGTCGAGTGACCTTGCCATCAACCCACGGGTATTCCACGCGGGCGTGGCGTCCACCGCGACGTGCGGGCAGGATTTCTGCGCGCCCTTGATCGTGACGATCGGGTTCCATGGTCTGTCACCTCCATCCATGTGCAGCCTAGTTCATTACCTTCTACTCAGATATAACGTCTCACGGGCTCACATCATTCCCCAGTTGTGCCATCGGCGGCAAATTCCGCGCTTTCCCGTTGATTTTCTCATCCAGTGAACCGCGCTGGTAACCGCGAGTTCCGCCCGTGGGCAGGGTGGATTTCCGTGAGAAAAAGGCCGATAATAGAAGGCCGGATTTTTCGAGTTGGCAGCCGAGTGCAGCCAGGAAATGAGTGGGCAGTGACGGATGATTCGCGACGGGCAATGCGTGAAATTGAACGCGAACAGCGAGTGGTATCACGGATATATGCGCGCCTTGATGAACTGCGAGCCCGGGTGCGTCACCGTCTCGCTGAGGTGCGCCGCGCTGGTCGTCACGGTGGCAGTGCCCAAGCACGCACGGAACGGGATACCTTTGCCACCCATTACGAAGATGAACTCGCTCGCCTGGAAAATGTGGAAACCCGTCTGGTCTTTGGGCGACTCGATCTGCGCGATGACTCGCGGTTGTATATCGGTCGCCTGGGGCTGAGCTCAAAATCCCACCGCCCGCTGCTCATTGACTGGCGCGCACCGCAAGCTCGGGCGTTCTACCAGGCTACGGCTCTGCATCCTGGCGAGGTGGTACGGCGGCGGCATTTAACAACCCATGACCGTGAAGTGATCGCGGTTGATGATGACCTGCTCAACGCCGAGGCAGCCAGTGACGCGATGTCGAATTCCCTCACCGGCGAGGGAGCCCTCTTTGCAGCCCTCGGGGCGGCTCGCGAAGGGCGGATGAGTGATATTGTCGCGACCATCCAAGCTGAGCAGGATGCGATTATTCGTGATGATCTGCAGGGCATTCTCGTCGTACAGGGTGGCCCAGGCACCGGGAAAACCGCCGTTGCTCTCCATCGCGCTGCCTACCTGCTCTATGCCCACCGCGAGCGGTTGGAACGCAGCGGCGTCTTGCTGGTGGGACCGACTGGCATGTTTTTGGAATATATCGACCAGGTGTTGCCCTCGCTGGGGGAAACAAACGTTGTTTCCCTCACCATTGGCACGTTGTTACCCGGTGTTGTAGCCCGCCATCACGATCGCGCAGATGTTGCCGATGTGAAAGGCAGCCTCGCGATGGTTGATGTGGTGGAACGTGCCGTGAAAGGTCTGGTGCGGATTCCCGAATCCGATCAGGTGCTCACCATTGAGGGAGTTGAGGTGACCTTACCGGCCAGTGAGGTCCTCGCCGCAGCCCAACGTGCCCAGCGCAGCGGCAAACCCCACAATGAGGCGCGGGTTGATTTTGTCCTCCCGCTCTTGGAGTTTTTGGTGCGTGGCTATGCGCTCGCCCGCCAACTCGATCCGGATGATGATTTTGCGCTGCTGTATGAAGATGTGCGCCAAGCACGTGAAGTCAAACGCGCCTTGAATCTCGCCTGGATGCCGGCAACTGCCGAAACCTTACTAAAACGGCTGTATGCCACCCGCCCAATTTTGCGTCAGTACTCCCCCGGGCTTGACGATCGGCAACGGCAACTGCTTTTCCGGCCGGCCGATGCGCCCTTCACGATTGAAGACATCCCGATTTTAGATGAGCTAGCTGAGGCACTGGGCGGATTGGATCAGGTGGAACGTTCGCGTGAACGTGCCCAACGGGCACGCGAATTCGCACAGGAGGTTGATTTTGCTGCCCGCACAATTGAAGGGCAGCACGTCGGTGGCGGGATGGTGTCACCGGAAATGCTCGCCGCGCGTTTTACCACCAGCACCCCGCGCTCCACGCTGGCTGAACGTGCTGCTCAGGACCGCCAGTGGAGTTATGGCCACATTGTTGTTGATGAAGCCCAAGAACTCTCCCCGATGGCATGGCGCGCACTGTTGCGCCGCTGTCCATCGCGTT
>JAUNVN010000156.1 GCA_030537655.1 Bowdeniella nasicola
CCGGGCAGTGACACCTATGCCCCCATTGCCTCCGATCCACAATTCGGGACGGTGTCGCAGTGGAGTGAAACCGAGATGGCCGCAGTCTTCGCTGACCGCGGAGGCGATCCGGACCGGCCGGGCAAAACCAATCCCTTTGATCCGCTGCTGTGGCGTGCCGAGCGCGCCGGCGAACCTTCCTGGGATGGTGGGACCAGCGGGCAGGGACGGCCGGGGTGGCATATTGAATGTGCCGCAATAGCGGAACACTATCTTGGTGGAAGTCCCGATATTTGCGGTGGCGGTGCTGATTTGATCTTCCCGCACCATGAAATGTCGGCCATGCACCTGCGCGCCCTTGGCCACGAGACACCCGCCTTACATCTGCACACCGGCATGATCGGCTATGAAGGCGAAAAGATGAGTAAATCCTTGGGGAATCTCGTCCTTGTGTCCCAACTGATCGCCGATGGTATTGATCCGCGCGTGGTGCGACTGGCGCTGCTTGATCACCACTGGAGTGCGAGCGATCTTGAGCGTGCCGAACACCGCCTGGAAGCCTACCGCCATGCCGTCGCGGTTGATCGTCCCGGATCGCAACTCACCGCACTGGTGGTTCACGACTGTCTGTGCGATGACCTCGATACGCCAGCGGCACTATGGGCCCTTGATGCCTGGGCTGCGGGCAATGCACCGCGCCTGAGCGGTGAAGATGATCGCGAAGACCTAACAGCAACTGTCGATGCGCTCTTGGGTATTGACCTGAGCGTCTAGGACGCAGTGGCATCGGGCGTTTGGCGGGTGCGTAATAACCGGTCAATGCCCCCTGGAGGCAGCGGCAGAACATCGCCGTTAAAGATCGGACAAAATGTCTGAAAGTTGCACCATCCACACAGCGGGGTTTTCCGCGGTGGGAATTCACCGGATTTAGCTGTCTGTTCAATGCGCTCCCACAGCTGCTGAATTTCCGCTTCGGTTGCTTCCAGCTGCGCGCGCGTGGGATCGAGGGTGAGTACTTGGCCGTCAGCGATGTACACCAGTTGCAACCGTGCGGGAATCTGATTGGTCAAACGCCAAATCATCAGCGCATAGAACCGCATTTGAAACAGTGCCTCACCAACGAAGCGCGCACGTGGGGATTTACCGGTTTTATAGTCCACAATTCGCATTGCCCCATCGCTTGCCACATCAACACGATCGACAATCCCGCGCAGTAATACGCCATGTGCAATCCGCACTTCTACACGGCGTTCACGGCCAGCCGGAGCGAGATTCGCCGGTGTTTCAATCGTGAAATACCGCTCGACAAGGGTGCGTGCCTCATCCAACCACGTGTGCAGTTCTTCAGCGGTATCAAACAGCTGTTTGACGCGCGGATCACGCCGCTGCAATTCCTCCCACTGCCCGGGCAGTAACCCACATGCATAGGCGGGGGTCCGCTGGGGTGGAGCGACATCGTAAAGCCGCTCTAAGACGGCATGTACCAGCGTTCCTTTGGCTGCAGCCGGAGAGGCAGGCTCGGGAAGACGATCAACGGTACGGTAGCGAAAGAGCAGAGGACACTGCTGAAAATCCTTCGCCCGGGACGGTGATAATGCAGGGGCGGCCATAGCTTCACCATAGATGCCACGCGAAGATTGAGTGTCCTCGACGCGCGCTGGTAGCGTGCACCAGTGTGGAAGCAAAACGCGATATGGCAGCACGCCGCGGACCGATCCGCGCGGGTGAGCGAGTTCAACTAACCGACTACAAAGGTAAAATGCACACGATCGTGCTGCACGATGACGGGGTCTTCCACTCCCACCGTGGCACCTTTGCCCACAGTGAGATCATCGGGTGCCTAGATGGCAGTGTCGTAGAAACATCCATTGGGCACTCCTTCCTCGTTTTGCGCCCCCTGCTTAGTGACTACACGTTGGGGATGCCGCGCGGCGCGGCCATCATCTACCCGAAAGATGCCGCCCAGATCATAGGGTGGGCTGACATCTATCCTGGCGCACGCGTGGTGGAAGCTGGCGTGGGTTCGGGTGGGTTGTCCCTTTCACTCCTTAGAGCCATCGGTACCGAAGGCCACCTCATCTCGGTGGAACGGCGAGCAGAGTTTGCTGAAATCGCCAAGTTAAACGTCGAAGGGTGGTTTGGCTCCCCCCATCCGGCGTGGAGTATCGAGATCGGTGATGTTGCCGCCACACTTTGCGCCCAGCCTGCCCACAGTATCGACCGGGTGATCCTCGATATGCTGGCGCCGTGGGAAAATATTGCGGCTGCCTCCCACGCGTTGATCCCCGGTGGAGTGCTGTGCGTCTATGTTGCCACCACCACGCAGCTGTCGCGTTTTGTTGAAGAACTGCGGGAAACGATGTTGCGCACCTGGCATGCCGATGGGCTTGCCGTCCGACCCGATCACCGGATGGTTGGACATACCGGATTTGTGATTACCACCCGCAAACTTGCCCCGGGTACCACCACGCCGCGACGCAAACGCCGCCCCGCCAAGGGTGCCTACCTCGGTGAGCAGGTCTGGGATCCCGAAGATGTTGGTGAGCGGCCCGTCTCAGCGCGCAAAGTCCGTCGGGTAACCCGAGATTTGCAGGCCCGGCAGGCATTTATTGCCTCGCTGCGCCAGCGTGATCACACGGCGGTCAATCCCGATGAGGATCCACCGACCATCACGCCTGAGCGGGGGTAGGCCGCATTCCATCGCGCGCACCAAATCGCCGAAAATTTGCAGAACGTGGGACAATGGTGCCAGCCGGAATGATAGGGATGAGGGATGTCGGACTTTACTGCCGCACGGATACAAGAACTGCAACAGGAAGCCATTTCGCTTGCACAAAAAAACGAGCGTCTTGCCGCAGCTTTATCCACCGCCAGAAAACGTCTGAACGAACAGCAAGAACAGCTGGAAAATCTCACGCGTGCCCCGTCCAGTTACGGAATCTTCCTGCGGGGCGATATGGCAGCGCGCGAAGCAGACGTGATGGTCGCCAGTCGGCGTATGCGCCTGCCGGTGCTGCCCAGCTTGCCCCTGGGAGCATTTCGCCGCGGACAGCGCGTGCAACTGAACGAAAATATGGTGGTGATCGCCGGGGATGACTATGACACCACCGGGGCGTTGGTGTATGTCAAAGAACTTCTCGACGATGGACGGATCGTCGCCCATGGGCGTGGCGATGATGCGCTGGTACTGGAAGTATCAGGGGCGCTGCGGGAGACAAAAATCCGCATGGGTGACGTGCTACTGGCCGACCTGCGGTCCCATACCGCCTTGGAAGTCATCCAGCTATCGGAACTCGATGATCTCCTCCTGGAAGAAGAACCGAATGTGGAATATAGCGACATTGGCGGCCTGAATCGGCAGATCGTTGAGATCCGCGATGCGATCGAATTACCGTTCGCTCACCCCTCAACCTACCGGGAACACGGATTGCGACCCCCCAAGGGTGTCCTGCTGTACGGTCCGCCCGGATGCGGCAAGACTCTCATCGCGAAAGCGGTTGCAACCTCACTTTCACGCAGCAGCCAAGCGGCGGGGGAGAAAGCCTACTTTTTAAATATCAAAGGCCCCGAACTGCTGGATAAGTATGTGGGGGAAACTGAACGTCATATTCGCGTCATCTTTGCCCGAGCCCGCGAAAAAGCGGCAACCGGTCTGCCGGTGGTGGTGTTTTTTGACGAGATGGAATCGCTTTTCCGCACGCGCGGTTCGGGGGTGTCCTCCGATGTGGAAACCACAATTGTGCCGCAACTCCTCGCGGAAATTGACGGGGTGGAACAGCTCGATAACGTCGTGGTAATCGGTGCGTCAAACCGCGAAGATATGATCGATCCGGCAATTTTACGGCCGGGACGTCTCGATGTGAAAATTCGGGTGGAACGGCCCGATGAGCA
>JAUNVN010000157.1 GCA_030537655.1 Bowdeniella nasicola
AAGAACCCCCAGATGACATAGGCACCAATCCCCATCACCATCCCGCGACCTTCGCCACGACGAACACCTGGAACCTCGCTGTGCGGTGCGGTGGGAGGTTGGGCACGACCCGAGGAGTTTGGCAGGTCGGGAATGCGGGGTGTGGAGGGACCACCGGCGCTACTCACTGTGACCTACCTTTCAGATACATTGCAGCTAGCGTAAGCCGAGTTTCGGTAATCAGCAACGTGACCGCCATCGCAACGCGTAGCATAGAGGGTATGCCAGATCATGACTGCGTCACCCACGAGCATCCAGACCACCCCCTACGCCCGCCAAAACTCGACAAGAAAGCCTACGAAAAAAAACTGCGAAAACTGCAAGCCGAACTGGTTGAGTTACAACAGTGGGTGATCGCCACCGGAGAGCGGATCTGCATCCTGTTTGAAGGCCGAGATGCCGCCGGAAAAGGCTCGGCAATCAAACGGGTCACCCAATACCTCAATCCCCGCCACGCTCGCGTGGTCGCGCTGCCGGCCCCCACCGAGCGGGAAACAACACAGTGGTATTTCCAGCGCTACATTCAGCATCTACCGGCCGCAGGGGAGATCGTTATTTTCGACCGCTCCTGGTATAACCGCGCCGGGGTGGAACATGTGATGGGGTTTTGCACCCCGAAGGAATACCACCGATTTTTACGCCAAGCTCCCGACTTTGAACGGATGCTGGTCGATGACGGGATTCGCCTGTTGAAATACTGGTTTTCGGTATCGGCGATCGAACAGGAAGCTCGGTTTCGCTCACGCAGCCAAGATCCGATGCGGCGGTGGAAACTATCAAAAATGGATGTCGAGTCAATGAACCGATGGGATGACTACTCGCGGGCGAAAGACGCGATGTTTGCTGCAACCGACACCCCGTGGGCGCGGTGGTACACGGTAGAAAGCGAAGATAAGAAACGCTCCCGCCTCAATGTGATTAACGACATTCTCCACCGGATCCCGTGGGAGCGAATCGATCCCGAACCCATCGAAATTCCGGCGCGTGACCAGATGGTCGACAGTGACTACGAGCGGCTTGATCGCAGTAAATATGAGTATGTCCAGGACATAGCCGGACCGCTAGAAAAGGCGAAAGTAAAGGCTGAGAAAAAAGCGAACAAAGCACCAGCTGGCGAATGAAGTTGCCATGAAAGCCGGTTACACTACCAGATGGTTGTGAAATTCATGCGCCAATTCGCGGCGCGCTGGCTGAAGGATATTTGTGTCTGAATCAAAACCACTGTCGGTGGCTGTGGTGGGTGCTGGACCCGCCGGTATTTACGCCTCCGACATCCTCGCGAAATCCGGACTCGACGTTTCGATTGATCTGTTTGAAAAACTCCCGGCTCCCTACGGTCTTGTGCGCTATGGGGTAGCTCCCGATCATCCACGGATCAAACAGATTATCGTTGCGCTTTACAAAATCTTGCAGCGCGGTGATATTCGCCTGATCGGCAACGTGGAAATTGGCAAAGATATTACCGTCGAAGAATTACACGAGCATTACGACGCGATTATTTTTGCAACCGGCTCCGATGGTGATGCCCCCTTGCCAATTCCCGGGATTGACAAACAGGGGAGCTTTGGCGCCTCCGATTTTGTCTTCTGGTACGACGGCCACCCAGACTATCCACGCACCTGGCCACTGGAAGCCAAAGAAATTGCCGTCATCGGCAACGGGAACGTCGCTCTCGATATTTCGCGGATCCTAGCGAAGCACGTTGAAGATCTAATGCCCACTGAAATCCCCGAAAACGTTGTTGAGGGACTGAAAGCTAACCCGGTTACTGACGTGCATATTTTTGGGCGGCGCGGTCCCGCTCAGGTGAAATTCTCCCCCCTGGAACTGCGTGAGCTTGGCAAAGTCCCCAATGTTGATGTGATCGTCTACGAAGAAGACTTCGACTTCGATGAGGGCAGTGAGGAAGCGATTCGTACCTCCAACCAGACGAAACAGGTTGTGAAAACCCTGGTTGATTGGACATTAAAAGATCCCGAAGACCAGACAGCACCGCGGCGAATCCACCTGCACTTTTTCCACAAACCCGTCGAAATTCTCGGTGATGGCAAAGTTGAGGCTATTCGCACCGAACGGACCGAGCTGGTCGGTGATGGCACGGTACGCGGCACCGGTGAATACGTCGATACACCCGTGCAAGCGGTCTACCGTGCGGTTGGCTACTACGGGGCGGCCGTAACTGACCTCCCCTTTGATCAAACTCGCGGTGTCATCCCCAATGATGAAGGCCGAGTGATCGGTGAAGACGGCAAGGTGATGCCCGGAATTTACGCTACCGGGTGGATTAAACGCGGGCCGGTCGGACTGATCGGTTCGACCAAGTCCGATGCACAACAAACCATTTCCCATCTGCTTGATGATGCAAAAGCTGGCCGGTTGGCAGCTACGAGTGACGCTGTTGGGCACGATGCAATGATCGCCGACCTGCAGGCGCGCAATATCCGCTACACCACCTGGCAGGGGTGGGAACTGCTGGATGCCTACGAACGTCAACTCGGCAACGATTATGGGGAACTGCCCGACGGTCGAGGAATGCGCGAACGTATCAAAGTTGTCGAACGTGAGACGATGACCGCGATCTCACGCGGTGAAGAACACGACGGCAAGCTTTACTAACCGAACCTAATCGCGTGTGGGCAGAGGCCTTTGCGTCTGCCCACACGAATTTTTCAGGTGACTATGCCACGATCTCCGTGCGGGCTTAGTGAAGGGGAGAAGGAATGCACTCGCACAACAACACGTTGAAGACCACGGTGCTGCTCGGCACCATGTGGGCATTGTTGATCGGGATCGGAGCGCTGGTAGCGCGCGGTATGAACATGCCGATCATGCTGTGGATCTTTACCCTTGGTGGCTTGGTGATGACCGCGGTGAGCTATTGGAATTCCGATACGATCGCCATCCGCGCGATGAGGGCCTATCCGGTCACCCCCGCCGAGCAGCCCCACATGTATCGGATTGTTGAAGAACTCTCCACACGTGCGGGCCAACCGATGCCGCGCCTGTATGTCTCACCAACTCTGCAGCCCAATGCTTTTGCTACGGGCCGCAATCCCAACCATGCGGCAGTGTGCTGTACCGAAGGGATCTTGCAACTGCTGTCAGAACGTGAATTACGCGGTGTGTTGGGCCACGAACTCATGCACGTTTACAACCGCGACATCCTCACCTCTTCAGTTGCAAGTGCGATCGGCGGTGCCATCACCTCGATTGCGCAGTTCTTGATGTTCTTCGGAGGTGGACGCGACCGTGAAGGTGGCAATGCGCTGGCAATGCTTGCCACAGCGTTTCTCGCGCCGATAGCCGCAACGGTCATACAACTTGCAGTCTCACGCACCCGCGAATTTGATGCCGATGCCGATGGGGCCCTGCTCACCGAGGATCCCCTGGCACTGGCTTCGGCATTAAAACGCCTCGAATCCGGAGTGGCCGCGAGCCCGCTGGCGGAAACGGTGCAGACACAAAATGTTTCCCACCTGATGATCGCTAACCCATTTCGAGCGGGCGGGATGAAAAAGCTCTTTTCCACCCACCCGCCCATGGCCGAGCGGATCGCCCGACTTGAAGCGATGGCAGGTTATGAACGGTAATTGACGAACTGGAGCGCGGCATCAATATCAGCGTTTTTGAGCAGTGCGATCGTTGCCTGTAAGTCATCGCGCTTTTTCGAGCTCACCCGCAACTCATCACCTTGGATTTGAGCTTTCACCCCTTTGGGGCCCTGGTCACGAACCAGTTTCGTCAGTTTCTTCGCGTTTTCTTGGCTCAACCCTTCTTTTAGGTTCGC
>JAUNVN010000158.1 GCA_030537655.1 Bowdeniella nasicola
GTTGCGCTGTGGAGCCCTCAACCATCGACATAGCCCCATCCCAATCTGGAAGCGTGGGATCTTTAACCAGTCCGTGGGCGACATCGATGCGGAATCCATCCACACCGCGGTCCAACCAAAACCGCATCACCTGATCGAACATGTCCCACACATCACGGTGGTTCCAGTTCAGATCCGGTTGTGAGTTGTCAAATAGATGTAAGTACCACTGGGGATCATCCTGCCAGGACGAACCGGGAGCATCGGGGCGATCACACACGCGGCTCCACGCACTGCCACCAAAGACCGAGCGCCAATTATTGGGTTTGTTATCGCGGAAATAATACCGTTCCCGCTCGGGGCTGCCCGGCCCGGCAGCAAGCGCTGCTTGAAACCACGGGTGGGCATCACTGGTGTGGTTTGGCACCAGATCGACAATGACGCGCAACTGGGCCGCGTGAGCAGCGTTGATGAGTGCTTCAGCATCGGTAAGGGTCCCAAAACGCGGATCCACGTCGCAGTAATCCGCGACATCATAACCTGCATCACGTTGCGGTGAGCGATAAAACGGCGATAACCAAATCGCATCAACCCCAAGATCACGCAGGTAGGGAATTTTCTCGCGTATCCCGGCCAACGTGCCGACATTGCCGGTTGTCGCATAAAACGAACGCGGATAGATCTGGTAGATAACGGCGCTGTGCCACCACGGTTTCGAGCTGGTCATATCTCCACCATAGCGGCGTTAGTAAGGTGCGCCAGTTTAGGAGCCGGGATGTTCACATGAGGCAAATGGGGGCAGTTCAATCATCACGGCACTGGCTGGGCGGACGATACGTTCGCCTTCCATCTTCACGCCAACCGGTGTAGACGCGTGGACAATATTTGACCCCGCCGGGATGGTCAGGCGCTGATTGGAGGTGTTTAGGACCATCAAAAAACAGCGGTTGAGGAACTGCACGCACCGCTGAGGATCATGCAGCCCATCCACCCAGGCGACCGTGCCGGTGCCGAGATTGTGGCGGCGGCGCACGTGAAGGAGCCGCCGATAGTGGGTGAACATCGAATCGGGGTCATCAAGCTGGCAGCGCTGGGCACGCAATACCGCCTCGGTGCGCTCACCACTATCGTGGGCAGCAGCCCAATCGCGCATCCCCACTTCTTCACCCTGCAAGAGGTAAACCGCCCCCGGCAGCGCCAGGACCATCATGGCAATGGCGCGCACCCGCTGGGGGCTCATCCGGTCAGCCTGCCAGGAGTCTCCCGCTGGTCCACACCGGTAGAGCGCATAGGTGGTAGTCCACGCGGGGGTGGCCCCCAGGGCATCACGGGTGGTGAAATTCTCGGTGATTGCTGCACGGATCGCCGAGGCGTGAAATGCCACGTCGGTTAGGGAATCATCGCGCAAATGACCCAACCAATGTTCGGCAATATGCTCGCGTAGATCTGCGGCATTCCGCATCGAACCAGCGAGGAGTCCATCGTCAAGATAGCTGGCAACCAAGGCCTGAAATGGTCGAGAGTCACGCACCTGATGGGCAGCTAGTGCCGAGCGCATATCGATGCCATCAGCGCCGGCTTCTAACCAGATTTGCGCATCGGCAATCATGCCTGCTTCTGCGCGAGACGGTGCAAGTGATGGAATAATCCTGAGGTCGTGGTCATGATGAAGTGCCACGAGTTCTTTGGCCACACTCGCGGTGATCGGCCTGCCACCGGAGGGCAGTACCACCCCATCGATTCCCAGAGAATGCGCCCCGGGTAGGGCACGCGCCGCGAGGTCGGGCTGCTCACTGACCGTGAAGGCATATTCGTAGAGCACGGCGCTGCGCCACCATGCTTGAGCGCGATGTCCGCCGTGGTGGATCAGCGTCATCGTCAATAATGAGGGATCTATCACCTGGGTTTGAGTGTTCATCGCGGCCGACTGATCTCCCAACACGAAATACTGGTTTCATTGTCACCTACATCGTCCCAGGCCTCAAACTGACGGCGGAATCCACAAGCGCGGGCAGGCGGATTTCAACGGGAGGCTAGGCTAGAGGCGTGAGTGAATTACGACTTGCCGATCCGGCCTACGGTGTTTGTGACCAGGAACGCTTCGTTGCTGAAGCGGCAAAATCTCCCAACCGTACCGACTATGAGCGCGACCGCGCCCGCGTGCTGCATTCGGCGGGGTGGCGTCGCTTAGGTGCAAAAACACAGGTGCTGGGACCAACCAGTGACGATTTTGTGCGCACCCGGCTCACCCATTCACTCGAAGTTGCGCAAGTAGGACGGGAATTAGGCAAAATTCTGGGATGCAATCCAGATATTGTCGATGCGGCCTGTCTCGTCCATGACCTTGGTCATCCGCCATTTGGGCACAATGGTGAGCGGGCACTCGATGAGGTGGCTAGCGATATTGGCGGTTTTGAAGGCAATGCGCAGACTTTACGATTACTGACGCGCTTGGAAGCAAAAACGATGGCCGATCAGCGCTCAGCTGGCCTCAACCTCACGCGCGCAACGTTGGATGCGGCCTGTAAGTATCCCTGGCCACGAGGACTTGCGCCAGCGGGGGCAAATCCTCGCAAATTCGGCGTATATCACGACGATGCGGAGATCTTTGGGTGGTTGCGTACCGGTGCACCAATTCAGCAGCGCTGTATCGAAGCCGAAGTGATGGATCTGGCTGACGATATTGCCTATTGCGTCCACGATGTCGAAGATGCGATCGCCTCGCAGCGGTTAAACCCGGCGGTACTCAGCGATGACCCGGTAATTTCCGACATCGTTGCATCAACACGTGCGTGGTATGGAACGCACCACGATGGCCAGGCGCTTGGCGACGCGATTGCTCGCTTGGTCTCCCAACCGTATTGGCTTGCGAACTTTTCGGGCTCGCGCGCTGATTTAGCGGCATTAAAAAATATGACCAGCCAGCTCATTGGTCGCTTCGCTGCTGCAGTGGAAACCCATACGCGCGCCACCTGGGGTGCAGGACGACTGGTGCGCTATGGCGCGCATGTGGAGGTGCCAGCTCATACGGCCGCCGAAATCACCGCGCTGAAGGGAATCGCTGTCCATTTCGTGATGGCCCCGCGAGAAGTTGAACCGGTCTACTTACAACAGCGCACCGTGATCTTTGATCTTGCCGATGCGCTGATGCAGGCGGGTGAACCTGCCTTAGAACCCGCATTTCGTGGGGACTGGCAAGCAGCAGGTTCGGCCGATGCGCGATTGCGGGTGGTTGTTGACCAGATCGCTTCCCTAACCGACACTTCCGCCCACCGCTGGCATGCGCGCCTGTGCGGGATGTACTCCCAGCTGAGTTGACCGGCATTTTAGACTGACACTATGGCAGGGTTAATCCGACGTGAAGATATTGATGCGGTACGTGATCGCATCAATCTTGAAGATGTCATCTCCCCACATGTCACGCTGCGCTCTGCCGGGGTTGGCACCCTGAAGGGCCTATGCCCATTTCACGATGAAAAAACCCCGTCATTTACCGTCCGTCCCCACGTGGGACGGTGGCACTGTTTCGGCTGCGGTGAAGGCGGTGATGCGATCGCCTTTGTGCAACAGCTGCACGGCATGTCCTTTGTTGAGGCGGTAGAGCATTTAGCGGATATGGCCGGGGTGCAACTGCGCTATGAAGAATCCTCAGGCCGGCGCGAAGGTCCGGGGCCGGGTCTGCGCCGGCGGCTGTTGGCCGCCCACGAAGTGGCCGATGAGTTTTTCCAAGCCCAACTGCGAACAGCCGCGGGTGCACAGGCGCGAGCCTTTTTAACCGAACGCAATTTTGACCACTCTGCCGCACAGACCTTCGGGATTGGCTATGCACCACATT
>JAUNVN010000159.1 GCA_030537655.1 Bowdeniella nasicola
CTCAAACCCCCCTCACACGGTCGGGTACATTATCCATTAGGGGTTATCCTAACGGCCGTGAACCTCGCACAAAAAGCCAAACGACTCACTCATCTTCATCGACATTAACACTGACGGTGAAGACTGGTGCCCAATCAGCACCTTCTCCTTGGAAATATTAATGGGGCACCATTTCGCCGGTGGGGTGAAGTGCGCGCCAGCGCGATCGTGCATATCCGGCCAGCTGAAATCCTCACTCCCGATGTCAGCGTCGCGGCGATCACGCCTTGGCGCTCAGCTTGGGCTCTTGGCGCCTGAGTGCTGCTCATCTCGGTGTACATATCCGTTGGCGAGCAGCATCCGGGCGTGAGCGATGCACGCATCGAGCATCGCGGTGGCATCCACCTCGAGCAGGTCGGCTAGCGCCGCGGCGATCTGGTCGACGCGCAGGAGTCCATCGCACGCTGAGAGCAGCCCGGCTACTTCGGTGGCGACCTGGCGCTGTTGGTGTAATCCCCCACCGATGGTGATCGTAATGGCGGCCGGATCGGACTCTCCGATGCGGAAGTGGTGTTCCATGGTGACATCGGCGCCAGCTACAAGTCGGGCACGGGCGATGTCGTCATCGCTCGCGCGCGTTAGCCATTGGCGGGTGCGAAATAGCGGCCACAGCTCATCACCTCGCAGCGGCGGACCGTGAGCGATGGTTGTCTCACGCATGGGCGGGCCGGGTGCACTACCGCGGTTGGCAACCAAAATGAACCCGAAGGCCACCTCGCTCACCCCGCGGGTGGCAAAGTCCTCAAGGTAGGCGCCATAGGCCGGCTCCCACAGCGCACTTTGGGGGGTAAGTCCCCCATCGCGCAGCCACATGTCGCTGTAGGCTGCAATATCGCGGCGTTCACGTTCAATCACCCACACGTCCAGATCGTAATGAAGCTCGGCGCTCACCTCCGCAATCTGCTCCCCGCATTCCCAGTTGGCTAGCAACACTGCAATCCCGCCAACATTGAGCACCTGGGCTAGCGAACCCAGCAGGTGGCGGATCACCGAATCTCCCGGTTGCATCGCGCCCGCATCGCGATATTCATAGTGCGGCAACCCCGCAGCATACGCCCCGGGTGGGGTGATCACAAAGGGCGGGTTAGACACGACAACATCAACGCGCGTTGATCCCAGCGGGGCAAATAGCGATCCGCGCCGCAATTCGATCGGGGCGGCCGGCTCATTGAGGGCAATATTCAGCTCAGCAAACCCTAAGGCCCGTTCGGAGATGTCAGTGGCGATCACCGTGCGGGCCTGCGCAGCGCAGGCCAGTGCTTGAATGCCACTGCCCGTCCCCAAATCGAGGACGGTTGCCTCATCCATCGGTGGGAGTAAATCGAGCAGGGTACGGCTCGCCCCGCCAATACCGAGCACGTGTTCACCTGCAAGTTCGCCCTGGGGATCAACGAAGGTTGGGAGCCAATCCGATGCGATATGCAGCCCGCGAAATGCCGTGATCATCGCGGTGGCGCGCCAGGTGGCATTACCTGCAGGAGTGATCAGCTGACAGGCGGCCGCCCCCTGGGACGTAAGTTCTGGCAGTGCCCGGTTGATCTCCGCGGTGGTGAGACTCTCCGCTAAGCAAAACAGCCGAATTTGTAATCCAAGTTGATCTGTGCACCCGGCAAGGTGGTACCGACCTGGCAGGGGGTCATCTCGTTGCAGGGCGCGAGCGGCCATCTCACCGAGCCTGGTGGTGATGGCATCGGCGTGAAACGCGTGCAGATCAAAACGAATTGCTGCACGTTGCGCAGCGGTGGCAAAGGTGGGTACGGGCTGCATAGTTTTCCCCCTCCGCTCGCCTATTGTGCTGGCTGGTGGGTGTCAGCCCAGCGCAGCAGGGAGGCAACGAGCGCATCGGCATAACGTTGGCGTCCAGCCTCGGATTTCATCAATTCGGCGTCTTCCCGATTTCGCATTTCTCCCAGTTCAACCAGCACCGCTGGCACCTTGTTGAAATTCAGTCCCGCAATATCGTCGCGCGGGGTGATTGCACCGTAGGGAGAGATCGGGAATCCGGCCGCTTGCATTTCCACGATGATTGCATCGGCGAGGTCACGTGAATGTTGCGCAATGGTGGGCCCGGCAAGGGGTGGATCAGCCAGGAGGATAAAAAATCCGCGGGTTGCCGGATTTTCCGATCCGTTGGCATGGATGGAGATCGCCACATCAGCGCCATTGGCCGCCGGAAAATTCCCGCGGTAATCCACGCACGGTCCCACCGAATTATCATCGGTGCGCGGCATCACCACGGTCGCATCGTTGGCTTCCAGGCCGGCGCGTACCCGCAGGGCCACATCCCAGGTGAAAGCGCTTTCGCGATAACCATCATTGGTGGAGGTGCCGGTGGTGTCACATGCTTTCATCCCTCCGCGCCCATCGGGAACCAGGGCATTAACCTGGTCGGGCGCGTGGTAATTCCCGCTGTTATGTCCCGCGTCAACCGAAATTGTGTAGCCGGCCAGGGCGCCCTGCGCTGGCGCGGTCGTGGTGGGAGTTGGTGACGGCGTTGGCGTGGGCGTCATTGCCGCAGCTGCGGTGTGCGTCGACGTTTTCGGCAGCACATCCTCACTGGGAAGTGAACTCGAACAGGCACCAAGGGCGAGCAGGACGCCAACACCGAGTGCGACGTGGATACGCATGGGAGAAACCAAACGTTAGCTGCTGTAGCGGGTGATACCTTTGCGGGCAATGGAGAACCCGGAATTAGAGGCGCCATCCCAGCAGCGCATCCCATCGACTTCCGAGCGGCATCCAGCGACTTCCCCAAGCTGAACCGTCTGGCCATATTCCACGGTCACGTTACCGCCGGCAACCAGCACGTCACACACCGGGCTGGGATCACCATTGGCGTCAAAGCGAATTGAAAATGGGCCGGCGCAGTCGATGCCGAGCGCCGTGGAAAAGTCATGTTCGAAAATGGTGCAGGCCCACTGGGTATCAGATTGGGCTTCACAACGAATATTGCTGGTTGGGCTTTTCAGTGATTGCACCTGCGGGGAGTTGGTGGGCAGATACCTGGATTTATCCACAGCGGCTGTCGAGGTGCTCGGCGATGGCGCGGTGGTGGCGTCCGATTCGTTTTCCTTCGTCGATTCGCTCGCAGTAACCTCACTGGTGCCGGTTTGTGCCGCCTGACCTTGCGTATCAGCTTCGCTCTCATCAGCCCACGGTGCCCACCACAGCACCCCAACTACGATCGCTACCAGCACCAACCCGACGAGGACCCCGATCAAAATTGAGCGGCCCACCCCACCCGAGCGTGGTTCAGGCGCCGCGGTGTCTGGGCCGTAGCCCTGTGCCATCGCAGCGGTGGTTGCGAATTGGGCGGGCGCCGGGTGGGCCACATACTGCTGCGTCGGAGCAACCTCCGGAGCGGTTTGTGCCACCGGTGCGTTCTGGTAGCTCCCCACACTTTGGGGCTGATTGGCTGCCAGCGCATAGTCTTCTTGTCCATAGGTCCACCGGTCGGAGATCGCCGCCCCCGCGCTTTGTGCCCCCACGGCAGGAAATACCTCGGTTGCATCGGTGGAATCACTCTGGCCTTCGCGCTGGGCTAAGGCCGCATCGACCTGCGGATCGTTGAGGGTGGCAAGCCAGGTGAGCAAATCGGGATAGGCAGCCGGGTGGAGTGCCACGGCGGGGCGTTTATCCGGCTCATTTGCGGCAATGGCGTGCAATTCACCGGCCGACAGATCTGGATCTAGTGCGGTGGCGTCCTCAGCTTGCTGCGCGTGTGCCTGACGGTCCGCGTCATCTCCAGCAATGGGAGTATCGTCACTGGGGGGA
>JAUNVN010000160.1 GCA_030537655.1 Bowdeniella nasicola
CGATGAGTTGCCGGTAGATCGCCCCCGCCACCTGTTGGGGATTTCTGAGCCCGATGACCTCTTTGCAGCAATTGCGGCAGGAGCAGATACCTTTGATTGTGTGTCTCCATCGCGCGTTGCTCGTAATTCGGCGGTGTATACCCCATATGGTCGCGAAAATATCCGCCGCGCCGAGAACCGGCGGGCATTTCGCCCGATTAGCGCGACGTGTGCGTGCTACACCTGCGCGAACTATACCCGCGCATATCTTCATCATTTATTCAAAGCAAAAGAGGGCCTGGCAGCGACTCTTTGTACAATCCACAACGAATATTTCATCATCAATCTCGTCGACGAGATTCGGTGGAGTATCGCCGATGGGAGTTTTGCGGCCCTACGTGCTGACGTCCTTGGGCGCTACTACGCAAAGGAGCGGTGATGGTGGATCGATTTATACACCGTTGGGCCCGCTATGACACCGTGGTGGTCTGTTTTGTGAGCTTCTTATTGCTCTCGAATATCACCGCAACAAAGATTATTGCGATCCCCTTAGGGTTCATTGACTTGATTTTCGATGGGGGAGTGATCCTCTTTCCCTTCACCTACATTATCGGCGATGTCCTCACCGAGGTATACGGGCTCAAGCGTGCTCGGCGAGCAATATTTCTTGGATTTTTTATTTCCATCCTCGCCTCACTCACCCTCATAATCGTCCAGTATGCGCCGCCGGCTCCCGAGTATGCCAACCAGGAGGCCTTCGCCGCAGTTCTTGGATTTGTGCCCCGAATTGTTGCAGCATCCCTGTGTGCCTATCTGATCGGCCAGCTGCTAAATGCACACGTTTTAGCGAAAATGAAAGAGGCAACCTCCGGACGCCACCTATGGGCGCGGCTGATCGGATCGACAATTATTGGCGAAGGTGCAGATACGATAATTTTCTGCCTGATCGCATTTGGTGGAGTGCTCTCATCGGGCGTCATGGTCAATTACATTCTCGTTGGATTCGCGTCAAAGGTAGCGATCGAAGTGGTGCTGCTGCCTGTGACTTATCGGGTGATCGCTATTTTTCGACGCACCCACGCGAATCGACGTGTGAGCGATACATCATCTCGTGGCCTACCACTTGACCTGTGACCGATTCGACCGGTCTGGTGCGGGATGGTGACTGCGAAATTTCGTTATAAAAGCGTTACGGTAGGGATAGGCGAGACCCCTTAGAGGAGGCCGGTAATCGTGGCGCTCGACACAGCCGCTGTCAAGATGGACGCGTGGGAAGGGTTCACCCCCGGGACGTGGGAATCTACCATCGATGTCCGTGATTTTATCCAACGTAACTACACTCCCTATACCGGTGGAAGTGATTTCCTTGCCGGTCCCACGGACAAAACGTTACGCCTGTGGAAAACTCTAGAAGAGAAATATCTTTCGGTTGAACGTGAACGACGTGTCTATGCAGTCGATACGCACACACCAGCCGACGTGGATGCATTTGGTCCGGGATATATCAGCGATGACGACGACGTGATCGTTGGGCTGCAAACCGATGTGCCCCTCAAACGTGCCATGATGCCCAATGGGGGATGGCGCATGGTGGAAACGGCAATCAAAGAGGCCGGCGAACAACCCAATGCGCAGATTAAAAAAATCTTCACCCAATACCGGAAAACCCACAACGACGCGGTCTTCGATATTTACACTCCGCGTATTCGTGCTGCTCGGTCAGCCCACATCATCACCGGGCTTCCCGACGCCTATGGTCGCGGCCGAATTATCGGCGACTATCGCCGGGTTGCGCTCTACGGAGTTGATCGGCTGATTGCGGAAAAAGAAGAAGCAAAAGACCGTGTTGCTGACCAGCCCTTTAGTGAACACTGGGCGCGCTACCGCGAAGAACATGCCGAGCAGATTAAAGCCCTGCACAAACTCAAAAAGATGGCTGCCAGTTACGGGTTCGATATTTCCGGTCCGGCAACCACCGCTAAAGAAGCGGTACAGTGGACCTATTTCGGCTACCTGGCCTCGGTAAAAAGCCAAGACGGAGCAGCAATGAGCTTCGGGCGGCTGTCAGGCTTTTTCGACATCTACTTCGAACGAGACTTCGCTGCTGGCAGGCTGACGGAAACCGAAGCGCAAGAGATCATCGATGCGCTCGTTATTAAACTGCGGATCGTGCGGTTCTTGCGCACGATTTCCTATGACGCGATTTTCTCCGGCGATCCCTACTGGGCCACATGGACTGACGGAGGGTTTGGAAATGATGGACGCACACTGGTAACGAAAACGAGTTTCCGTCTGTTGCAAACCCTATTGAATCTCGGCCCCGCACCAGAGCCAAATATCACCATCTTCTGGTCGGAAAAACTCCCCAGCGCTTACAAACGCTTCTGCGCGGATGTGTCGATTGAGACCTCATCGCTGCAATATGAAGCTGATGAGCAGATTCGCGGGTACTGGGGGGATGACGCGGCCATTGCCTGCTGTGTTTCGCCGATGGAAATTGGCAAACAGATGCAGTTTTTTGGTGCGCGTGTCAACGCCGCTAAAGCACTGCTGTACGCAATCAATGGTGGCCGCGACGAAATCAGCGGCAAACTGGTCGTTCCGGGTTACGAACCGATCCGCGGTAGTGCGCCACTTGATTTCGATGAGGTGTGGCAAAAATACGAAGAAATGCTCGACTGGGTCGTGGGAACCTATGTCGAAGCACTTAATATCATTCACTATTGCCATGACCGCTATGCCTATGAGGCCATGGAGATGGCACTACATGACTCCGACATTGTTCGCACCATGGGCTGCGGAATCGCGGGGCTGTCAATTGTCGCTGACTCGCTGTCGGCCATTAAATACGCGAGTGTCACCCCGGTACGTGATGAGACCGGTCTGGTGATTGATTACATCACCGAAGGGGATTTCCCGAAATATGGCAACGATGACGATCGTGCCGATGATATTGCCGCGACGATCGTTCATATGATCATGGCCAAGATTAAGGAAATTCCGCTCTATCGCGATGCGATTCCCACCCAATCGGTCTTAACTATCACCTCGAATGTCGTTTATGGCAAAGCGACGGGGAATTTCCCATCTGGTCACCGTGAGGGAACTCCGTTTGCTCCGGGAGCTAATCCCACCAACGGCGCCGACACCCACGGCATGCTCGCTTCGATGCTGTCGGTTGGCAAGCTCGATTATGCCGATGCCCTCGATGGAATCTCATTGACGAACACCATCATCCCCTCCTCGCTTGGCCGCACCCGCGATGAGCAAATCACGAACTTGGTTGGCATTATGGATGCCGGCTTCATCAAGAAAGGCTGATGTCATTGTCCACGAAAACCTATGCTGAGCGCCTCGCATCAATGAAGGCCTCGCGCGCTGCGACCGGGGGCATCAAAGGGCTCTACCACGCCAACATCAACGTTCTTAGTCGCGAAACGCTAGAAGACGCGATGGAACATCCAGAAAAATACCCGCAACTGACCGTGCGGGTCTCGGGATATGCCGTCAATTTTGTCCGTTTGACCCGCGACCAGCAACTCGATGTGATCTCGCGTACTTTCCACGAAAGCAAGTAACTGCGAACCCATGCCGCGCGAACATCCATTTACCGGGATTCGCGGCGATGGCGTTACCGGGGAGGTCGCCTACGTTCCCAGTGCAGTCGAGGTGCCACGCCTGCGTGGAGCAGCGGGACTTGCGGGACTTGCAGACGCCCCCGAGATGTCTCGGAGCGAGCATTTCGCCGCCGTTCGCGCCGGTGAGATTGGGGCGATTCACTCCTGGGAGCTTGTCACTGCCGTTGATGGTCCAGGTACCC
>JAUNVN010000161.1 GCA_030537655.1 Bowdeniella nasicola
GCTCGCGGCGGGCGCGGACCAGCTCGTTGGCGGTCAAAAGCAACTCGCGAGCGGGACTGCAAAACTTGCAGCAGGGCAAGAAGACCTCGCTCAAGGGGCAGCCCAACTGGCTGCCGGAACCGCTGAGATTCGCACCCAGCTCGGTCAGCTACCACCCGAAGTGTTGGCGTTGCTGCAAGGCGATGTTGATCTAGCGGCTCTTGATGAACTTCTTGCCACCATTGAACCGTTACCCGAACAAATTGACGCCCTGATCGATCCTGATCAGGCCGCAGCTCAGCTGCACGAATTACTCGTGGCGCTCAATGATGCCCGACCGCAAATTCAATTTGCTGCCGACCAGGCGCAGGCAGCAGCGGTGCAGCTGCAAAAAGTTGCCGACCTACTGGCGAGCTTTGCTGGCGGGGAACTCGCCGGGGATCTTGCTGGGTTGCGCGATGGTCTGCTAGCCCTGGCCGACGGACGATTAGGGGAGCTTGCTGCCGCGTGTCCGTCCTCGGGTGCGAGTGATGAATTCTGTGCGCAGCTTCGCGCCGAGGTTGACAATTTACGTGCGTTTGCCTCCAGTCCCCAAATGCAAGATCTCCTTGCGCGTCTAACCGACTATGTTGCCCAGATTGATGGCGGTTCCCAAATGCTGCTGGCAATTTTGAATGGTGATGGAACTGCAGAAAACCCGGGACTGATTGCGGTTCTAAATCAGATAGCCGATCGTCTTATCGGCCCGGATGGCAATAGCGGCGTGCTTGGGGATCTCACCGCAATTATTACCACCCTGCAAGACACGGTTGATTCGCTCGGAGGTCCTGACGGAGTAATCGCGGCACTAGCAAAACTGCGCGCTGTGATCGTGGGAGTCGGTGATAGTGATGGCATCATCCCTATGTTGCGTAAGGCCTTGCCACAATTGCCTGTCTTCTACGAGGGGCTGCTAGCCCTTGACGATGGTACCCATCAGTTGGCTGTTGGCAGTGCCCAAAGTGCTGCCGGTTCTCGTGAACTCGCCGGTGGTGCCAACCAACTCGTGCGAGGTAGCCAAGCCTTGGCGTCAGGTTCTCACGTGGCCGCCAACGGCCTGCGGGCCCTGGTAGCTGGTAGTAACGAGCTTGCCGGCGGCGCACACCAACTTCATACGGGGGCGAATCAGGCAGCGGCAGGTTCGGGAGAACTCGCTGCAGGTCTTGATGAGTTACACGACGGTTCGGTTACGCTGCACGACGGGACGATGAGCCTGGCTGATGCCCTAACCGAGGCAGCTGATGAGGTACCGCGCTATAGCGATGCGCAACAAGAACAGATGGCTGCCATGGGGGCAAAGCCCGTTAATGTGGTTGATTCGCAATTACATACGCTGATCGGTAATGCAGCTCAGACGTATCCGAGTTTCGCACCGCTGATGCTCTGGTTGGGAGCGATTGCGACCTTCTTGGTACTGCCAGCACTGCCTCGTACTGTCCGGACGGCCGCGATGAGCACCAGCGGGGCAACATGGCGTGGCTACCTGCCAGCGGCCGCAATTGGTGCCGGGCAGGGGCTGCTGGTGGCACTGCTGCTGTGGTTGTGGGATATTACCCCCACGAATCCGGTTGCCAGCGTCGCCATGTTGGTCTTGATTGGTGTGGTATTCGCTGCGATCATCCAAATGTTGCACGTTATAGCCGGAGCACGGATGGGATCGGTGATCGCATTGCTGCTCTTCGTATTGCAAGCGGTGCTGCTCGGTGGATTAATTCCCCTACAGACAGCACCCGAAATGGTGCAAAGCCTGTGGAATATCCTGCCGGTTGGCGCGGGTATCCGTGGCGTGCAAGCGACAGTTCTGCCAGGAATCGGCGCGATGCTTCCCTCGGCGTTACTCCTCCTTGGTTGGGCGCTGGTTGCACTGGTTGCCACGAATGTATCGACAGGACGTCGTCAGACCATCACTCCCAGTGAGCTGCGCAGTCAACTGCGGGTGCAAGCGGAGCTGGTCTAATTCAGCGGCGGCACGGTGCGGCGCACGCCGCTCGGTGCCGCCGCAATTTCCAATAGGCCGCACCAAAGTGCCGTCTGTAAGGTGATACTCGGCGCACTGGTATTAACCAGCACATGTGGGGCGTGGGTATTAACCGCCTGCCGGATTCCCAAGGCGGTCGTGCGTGAATCATCCTCATCAACAACCCGAACCGTGCCGACCTGGACATCCAGGAGTCTGTCATCGGGACTGATCAACAAGGTCAGCGGAAAAATATCAGCGAGCTGAGCCACCATCGCCGCTTGCGGAGGTGGTAGCGGGCGGATGTCAATACTGCTGCCACGCCATGTTCCCCCACTGATCAGGTGGCGTAAGGCAATGGCGAGAGTTTCAATCACGAGATGCCCATCTGGTGGTAATACCAAAGTTGGCATCCCCAGCGGACGGGAGGGTTCGGAAAAAGCCAGTGTGAAGTCAACCAGTTCGCCAAATTCGAGGATTTCGTCTCCGGGCTGGAGAGCCACGTGGTGTGTTGCGATTGCGTCAATGGCGCATTGCGTCGTAATTGCCGTGGAACGCTCCGTGGGCTGACCAAAAGTGGCAATCCGGTGGATCATTGGCCTCCGGCCGCGCAGTTTTGCTGCGAGCCACCCTGATGCCACAAGCCAGAGTTGTTCTAACTCAGTGCGCGAAAAATCGCGGACACCCGTGAGTGTGTGCACTTAGGCTCCCGCGGCACGCCGCGCTGCCCGCCGCTTGGCGAGCTCATCGACAACAACGCCGCTGTCCTCATCGCTGGCGCGATCCGTCGGCAGTTGTGCAAGGGAGCCTTCAACTTCGCGCCACACTCGACCCACAGCAATCCCAAATACTCCCTGTCCTCCCTGGACCAGATCGACCACTTCATCCGGTGACGTGCATTCATAGACACTCGCACCGTCAGACATCAGGGTAATTTGGGCAAGATCTTCCACACCGCGTTCGTGCAAAAACGTGATCGCGGTACGGATTTGTTGGAGCGTCACCCCGGTATCGAGCAGTCGTTTGACGACTTTTAACACCAGAATGTCGCGGAAAGAGTAAAGTCGTTGCGATCCAGAGCCCTTGGCGCCGCGAATTGAAGGCTCTACCAGTCCGGTGCGGGCCCAATAGTCGAGCTGACGGTAGGTGATACCTGCGGCTTTGCAGGCGATCGGGCCACGATATCCGGTTTGGGTATCAAGATCGGGCAGCGTGTCGCCAAAGAGCATGGGCTGGACGCGCTGCGGGACCGCCTTGGCGGGGGAATTCACGCTGGTCACGTTCACTCCGATCGATCAGGGGACGGCTTTTGCCGGTACTGTCTACGCTACGGGGTGAAGGGGCGCAAATCAACGCTCCCCCACCGCGACACGCCGAGCGTGTTAGCAAACTGTAACCTTCAACACGAGGGTGAAGGTTTATTCATCTTCCATTGTTGCATCGCCAACAGCGACCAGGGTGAGATCACTGGCGAGGCGAGATAGTGCGGTCGCAACATCGGCGGCCCTGGCAGCGCTACGCTCTTTTGCCGCCGCGTGGGTTCCCGCCCGCAGCGGTGCGATGACCTGGTTGACCAGATCAGCATTGCGCATTGACGGCTGACGCAGATGGTGGAGGTGACGCGGTTCAATGCCAAAACGGGCGAGGTTCACAATCGCTGACATCACTTCAATGGCACGCACGTGGAAGCGGCCTTTGGCATCGCAACGTAACAGTCCAGCGCTTATTACGTCGTCAATTGCGGCTAGGCTCGCACCTGATAGGTCGGCAAGCTCGGTTTTACCGATCCTTTCACTGCCGGTGCGGCGCACAAGGCGTCCG
>JAUNVN010000162.1 GCA_030537655.1 Bowdeniella nasicola
CACTGATAGACAAGATTGCCGCTGGTTTCGACACCGTCGGTGACCTGATTCATGACCATCACCAAAAAGCGGCGCTCGCCGAAGTGATGCACCTGGTGGCCGAAGCCAACAAATATGTCACCGACACCCAGCCGTTTAAACTCAAAGCCCCCGAACAGCGTGAGCGACTTGCCACCGTCTTGCACACCCTGATCCAAGCGGTCAGCAACCTCAATGTGATGATGTCGCCCTTCCTGCCCCACGCTGCCAATAAGATCGATAAAATCGTTGGCGGCGACGGTAAGCTGGCGCCCCTGCCGCGTATTGAAGAGGTCACCGACCTCGATAGCGGCCACCCCTACCCGATCATTACCGGTGACTATACGAACACCCCTGCGTGGGAGCCGCGTCCAGTGACCGTTGGTGCGCCAATTTCAAAACCGAAAGGCGTCTTTGTCAAACTCGACGACGCCGTGATTGATGAAGAGCTAGGACGAGTCGAACAGCAGTGAGTAAAAAACCGCGTCTGTGGCCGAGCGTTGAACCCGGTACGGTCCCGCTGGTTGATAATCACACCCACCTGCCAGTTGTGAGCCGCGAAATCCCCCGGGACTCCCACCGCGTCGCGCTGCCACTGACCGAACAGTTAGCGCGCGCTGCCACCGCTGGGGTGCGCGCAGTGATTACCAGCGTTTGTGACCTCGATGATGTGCGCCGTGCCGATCGTCTCCTCGCTAGATGGCAGGATTCGCGCACGAGCGCTATGCCACCGCTTTCCGCCCACGAGGACCTGCGAGAGGATCGGGGTGTGGTAGCCCGCAGCGGCCTGGAAGATGAAGCAGCGGCCTACCAGGCACTCGCCCAGGTCGATAACACCCCCGACCTGCAGGTGGGCACCACCTGGAGTGGGAGCTATGACGGCGCACTGCCGCGAGTGTATTTCGCAGCGGGTATCCATCCCAATGAAGCCGCCATCCACGGTGGCTACCGCGACCGCAGTCCCGATGGGCTGACCCCAACGGTGAAAGATTTCCACGCCGCAACCATTGATGACGCAGTAGGTGAGGTCGCGGCCTTGGTCGCGAAATACCCCACCGATGTGGTGGCAATCGGGGAGACCGGTCTGGACTACTACCGCACCGGTCAGGGCGGTAGAGAGGCCCAAATTGCCGGGTTTCGGGCCCAGATTCAGCTCGCAAAAGAGCTCGACCTGCCCCTGCAAATCCACGACCGGCAAGCCCACGCCGATGTGGTTTCCACCCTCCTGGCAGACGGGGCGCCTGAGCGGACGATCTTCCACTGTTTTTCCGGGGACCGCGAACTCGCTGAGATCTGCAATACCCACCGGTGGTATGCCTCCATTGCCGGACCGATCTCCTATCCGCGCAATGTGGAACTACGCGATGCGGTTACCCACATTGACCAAGCGTTATTGCTGTTAGAAACCGACGCGCCCTACTTAACGCCCACCCCGTGGCGGGGCAGACCTAACGCGTCGTATCTCATCGGCCACACCCTGCAGGCACTGGCGGAACTGCGACTGGTATCAGCGCAAAAGCTTGCAGACCAGATTTATGCGACCACATGTGAGATGTATGCCCTAATTGCTTGAGATCATCAGCGCCCTTGCCTAGAGTGAAGATGCCTGTCTGCTGCCAGAAGGAACGAATGACGTGGAAGAAACTCGTCTTGGCCGCCGTGCGAAGCGCCCAACTTTTTCAAACCGGTTACGCGAACGCATCCTGGCGAGCCGGCCCGCGGTTTTGATCACCGGGATTATCGCTGCTGTCTCTCTGATTGTCGGTGGGGGATATACCGCCGCTCAGCAGATTTTACCGACCCCTGAGGTCACCGCAGCCCTGGATGAACGCCCCACAGCCGCCTCCCGCCAATTCCAACGTGAAGCCCTCGAAGGAGTGGAACGCGTCAAGATTACGGTCATCATCGATGGCGATGCCGCGAGCTATGAGGTGCCAAAGCTCTCGCTGGCTGAGGCGCTGGCCGACGTGGGAATTGTTGTTGGTCCCTTCGATGAGATAAATGTCCCACTGGCAACAACGGCGCGTGAGGGAATGGAAGTGAACATCACCCGCAACGCGTCGGGCACACTGACCGAAGAGAAAATTACCGAGTTCGACACGATTGAAGAGCCTGACCCGAGCCTGCCGGCAGGACAGCGCGAAGTAGTTAGTGAAGGTCAAGAAGGGATCGTGCGGACCGCCTTTATGGTCTACACCAGCGCCGGTGAAGAAACCCGGCGTGATGAACTCGCCAGCGTCGTGGTACAAGAGGCAGAAGACCGCGTGGTTCGCGTTGGTACCGGACCGGGTGGCTCCGGAGGACGCCCACCAACTCCCGGTGAGATCCCAACCGACAACTTCCCACCAGTTTCGCCCGGAAGTGCGCAGGAAATCGCGCAAAAGCTCCTGCCGAGTTACGGGTGGGATGACAGTCAGTTCACCTGCCTGCAAACCCTGTGGCAGCGTGAATCAGGGTGGAACTATCGCGCCACGAACCCTTCCACCGGGGCCTATGGGATTCCCCAGGCGCTGCCGGGGAGCAAAATGGCGAGTGCCGGTGCTGATTGGCGCACCAACCCCGCAACCCAAATCAAATGGGGACTGGGATATATTCGCGGCCGTTACGCAACGCCGTGCGGCGCGTTGAACTTCTTCCACGCCCACAGCTGGTACTAGTGCGGTCGCCCACACAACGCCCAAAAGCTCACCAGCTATGAGATAACCCAACGACCGTGGGATGATGCGCGCATCCGCCTTTCGGTGGACTCACCCTGGTATGTACGTTAGCCTCGGGGACTGTGACTGAAGAGAGTAACGAAATCCGAGACGACCAGGTGTCAACCACCGAGGAAGCCCGCGTGGCAACCCCGTGGTGGCGCCGTCCCGCCGCGCTGATCGCAGCCGGCGCCCTTGCCCTGACCGCTGTGGTTGGTGGCGGCGTTGCACACGCCCACAAAACCGTCACGATTGACGTTGATGGCACCACCCACACCGTCTCCACTTTCGCCGGCTCTGTTGCAGGCGTGTTGGATCGTGAAGAGATCGAGGTGGGTGAACACGACCTTGTCGCCCCCAACCCACAGGCAGCGCTCAAAGATGGCGCCACGATCGTGGTGCGGACCGCCGAGCCAATTGAAGTTGAGGTCGATGGCGAGACGATCACCGTGTGGACAACTGCCGACGATATGGCAGCCGCCCTGGAAGAACTGCGCGATTCTGGCCGTGACGCGTCCATTATTGCCGCCTCTCGTGCCGCTGACCGCGAGCAACTCAATCTCCCACTGGTAGTCAACGGCGCTATTCGCGTCAATGACGGCGGGGAGATTATCACCGTGGAGATGACCGGCGCTGCCACTTTGCAGCAGGTCCTCGACCAGGCTGATATTCAGATCAATGACACCGATAAGATCACCATCACCACCGACAAGAAGGGTGCGATCGTGGTGATCGATCGGATCGTGGTGAAAGACACCACGGAAACGAAAACCTTGGACTTTACGACGGTTGAAGAAAAAACCGCAGACCTCTACGTGGGACAAAGCCGCGTGAAACAGGCAGGTAAAGCCGGCAAACTCACGCAGAAAATTCGGATCACCACCACCAATGGCAAAGAAACCGGCCGGAAGGTTATTGACGAACAGCGTAGCGAACCGGTGAACAAGATCGTCCTGGTCGGTACGAAAAAGCGGCCCGCTGCAACAGGCCATCGCGGCGGTGACGCTAGCGCCCCCGCCCCGGTGGTATCGGGTGACGTGTGGGGCCGGCTCGCCCAATGCGAATCGGG
>JAUNVN010000163.1 GCA_030537655.1 Bowdeniella nasicola
TGACTGAAGATCGGGCGCGCGAGATCATCACCGACGTGTCGTATTTCGCCACCTTGATGGTGCATCTGGGCTACGCCGACGGGATGGTCTCCGGTGCGCAGCACACCACCGCCCACACGATTAAACCAAGCTTTGAAATTATCAAAACCGAACCGGGAACCTCCATTGTCTCCTCGGTATTTTTGATGCTGCTTGATGACCGGGTGCTCGTCTATGGCGACTGTGCCGTCAACCCCGATCCCAGTGCTGAACAACTTGCCGATATCGCGATTTCCTCAGCGGCCACCGCCACCCAGTTTGGTATTGAGCCGCGGGTGGCAATGCTGTCGTATTCCACCGGTGAATCCGGCGCGGGGGCCGATGTGGATAAGGTACGTGAAGCCACCCGCCTGGTACGCGAACGCGCCCCGGAACTGCTGGTGGAAGGCCCCATTCAATACGATGCTGCCGTCGATGCGGCAGTTGCCTCCACCAAGATGCCTAATTCACAAGTGGCAGGTCGTGCCACCGTCTTCATTTTCCCGGACCTGAACACGGGTAATAACACCTACAAGGCGGTCCAGCGCTCCGCCGGTGCCGTCGCGGTGGGGCCGGTGTTACAGGGCTTGAATAAACCCGTCAATGATCTCTCTCGCGGGGCACTGGTGCACGATATTGTCAATACCGTGGCAATCACCGCAATTCAGGCCGCTGGAAAGGATAACGCATGAGCACAACGGTCCTGGTGATCAACTCCGGTTCATCATCAATTAAATACCAGCTTGTCGACCCGAAAACCGGCGATGCGCTCGCATCGGGACTCGTGGAGCGGATCGGGGAGGGCACCTCGATTTTGCGTCATACCTACGGTGATGAAGAAGTCGAAGAAGACAATCCCGTTCCCGACCATGGCATTGGCTTACGACGCGTGTTAGAGCTATTTCGCGAAGTTGGTCCAGATTTACACACTGCCAATATCGTCGCGGTTGGCCACCGCGTGGTCCAGGGCGGGAACTTCTTTACCGGACCGGCACTGGTTGATCGGGATGTCAAACGCACAATCGAAGCGCTCATTCCGCTCGCCCCGCTGCACAACAGTGCGAATCTGCGCGGAATTGATGTGGCAGAAGAACTGCTCCCAAATGTCCCCCACGTAGCGGTCTTTGACACCGCATTTTTCACCTCGCTTCCCGCTGCCGCATCCACCTATGCGATCGACCGGGAAGTGGCACGCAAATATGCGATTAAACGCTACGGAGCCCACGGGACCTCCCACTCGTTCGTCTCGGAAACGGTGAGTGAATATCTCAAACGGATGGATCTAAAACAGATCGTGCTCCACCTGGGCAATGGCGCCTCCGCCTCGGCGGTCCACGCTGGCCGCGCCGTTGACACCTCGATGGGGTTGACTCCACTTGAGGGGCTGGTCATGGGCACTCGCTCCGGAGATATCGACCCGGCCGCCGTCCTGCATTTGATGCGCAACGCCCACATGAGTATCGATGAGATTGACAAGCTGTTCAATAAACGCTCGGGAATGAAAGGGCTGGCTGGGCAAAACGATTTGCGTACCATTCATGCGATGGCCGATGCGGGCGATCGCAATGCGCGTGTTGCCCTGCTGGTTTATGCCCACCGCATTAAAAAATACATCGGTGCCTACGCGGCCATTATGGGCGGTCTCGATGCGATCACCTTTACAGCCGGGGTGGGAGAAAATGACGCCAAAATGCGCGAACTTGCTACCGAGGGACTCGAGTTCCTCGGCGTGAAACTCGATACGAGTGCCAACCGGAAACATAAAGGTGGGATCCGCGTCATCTCCCGGCAGAGCTCAAAAGTCAAAATTCTGGTGGTCCCCACCAATGAGGAATGGGAGATCGCCCGGCAGTGCCTCACCGTGATTTAACGCTGTGCTTACCGCTGCCTGCTGAGCACACAGCAATGAGCTGCGCGTAGCGCTCACGCGTAAATGCGTAACCAACAACCATGACGTAATAGCTGAATCCGCCGTGATCACCGGGATATCGACATGATCACGCGGTGTGCAAACTGCACCTCAATTGCCCGCCGGTGGAGTTGTCCCCCACCGGCGGGCAGCTGTGATGTTGAGTGGATATCTCGCGCTAGTCACGCCACGCTAAAACGGCAGATCATCGTTGATAGTGACCGCATAGCTGTGGGCATACCGCCCATCAAAGCCATCGAGCGGGTCGAATTGACGCCACAGCGTCCACACATTCCCATCGATATAGCGGGTGTCCTGTGGCTGATAAAACTGCTCCCGATCGATCGAACTACCAATCTGTTCCCCATCGAAACCGACTGCGACAATCTCCGAGGTCGTGGTCACAAAAATCCGGTCTTCAGTGCCTCCCCGGACACGAATTTCCAGATTGTCGATTTGTTCATCGGTGAGCACCTCATGGTAGGTGCCATCGGAGGTGAGATACCCAAACGTGGAAATATCTGAGTTCTGCCCGTCCTTTTTCCAGGGATAACGTTCCGCTATCGCGACCTTGTCACCATCTTGCGTATCGATGGGAGTGCCGAGAACTTGGACGGTGAAATCGTCAATTTTCTTTGCCTTACCGTGGTCAACCACCTCCGTGATAGTCCAGTCATCGAAAACCCCTCCCTCACGGTTTTCATACAGATGAATAACCACGTCATCGCCAATCAGGTCGGCGTGGGTACCGGCTGAATCACCCAGAGCATGATTAAGGACATATTTATCTTTGCCGGTAAGGGGGTCAATAAAGTGGGTCTGCCATTTGGAGGTTTCGGTTTCCGAATGCCAGAACCCACATGACGCGGTCAGTAAGTCTTCGTTTGTGCCGTAGAACAGGTCAAGTTCGCACCTGAGATCCGTCGGTTTGTATTTCTCCCATTGCGGGTTGCCTATCTCACCGCCCTGCCAGGCCACTTCACCACGTTCAACGTCAACGCCCACGCGCGCCATCGTGAGGGTTGCCGCTGATGAATCCGTTTTTTCTTCCTTATTGCGAACCCAGGAGGCAAGCACCATATCGTCATGCAGACCTTGGATGTACACACCTGCGTCAGCACCTTTGGTTACCTCTTCAGGCTCGACGATCTCAATACGCTGACCAAGGGTGCACGTGTGCATGTCGATAGTTTGGACATAGCTGTGGTTTTTCGCTGGTGTCAGTCCCGCTGAGTCCTCAACCACCCCGAATCCAATCACAATTGTCGGATCGGCACCGCGCGTTGCAGTAACGCTCGTCTCCCCTATCCACTCGCGATCCGATTCGGCGAGCGCCACGGTACATTCCATCAGGTCATCGGCACCGGGATACCACGCAAAAATATGTTCAACGTGCCTGTTTTCCTCGCTGCTGTCATCGAGCCGGTGGTCGTGTGAAATCACGGCATCGCCCGCCCATATCGGCGGCTTATCTCCACTTTGGTCACGTTCAATTGGGTCAAAATCGAAATGGTAGGAAAAATACTCGGGCGTTGGGCTGGGCGTTGGTGAGGTAGTGGTACGCGTCGGCGTCGGCGTTGCACTCGTGCTCGCCCGTGACGTCGGTGTCGGTTTCGCATCGGGCTGAGTACTAGAACATGCGCTCACACCCAGTGCAAGCCCAACGGTGAGTACCACGAAACTTGGGATTGTACGCATGGGGATCCTCGAAAATGGTCGCTCGGAATGAAACTGGTCTCTTTAGGGTATGCAACCTGATTTCCCCGATGCGTACGATCACTCAACGAACAGAAAATCCCCTCACATATTGGGGGCGGAAAAAATAGTTG
>JAUNVN010000164.1 GCA_030537655.1 Bowdeniella nasicola
TCGATGTGAAGGTGGAGTCGGTCAACACGATCAACCGCAAGGGTAAGACCCGCCGCACCCGTCAGGGCATTGGCAAGCGTAAGGACACCAAGCGCGCCATTGTAAAACTGCGTGAGGGCACCATCGATATCTTCGGTGAGGTGGCTATCTAATGGCTATTCGTAAATACAGGCCGACCACCCCGGGTCGGCGCGGCTCCTCGGTTTCCGACTTTGCGGAAATCACCCGCTCGACTCCGGAAAAGTCACTGGTGCGTCCGCTGCATAAGACCGGTGGCCGTAACGCCTCGGGACGTATTACTTCGCGTCGTCGCGGCGGTGGCCACAAGCGCGCCTACCGCGTGATTGACTTCCGTCGTCACGATAAAGACGGGGTTCCCGCCAAGGTTGCGCACATTGAATACGATCCTAACCGCACCGCCAATATTGCTCTGCTGCACTATGCCGATGGGGAAAAGCGCTATATTCTCGCCCCGGCCAAGCTCAAGCAGGGTGATCGGGTGGAAAACGGTCCGGATGCAGACATTAAGCCCGGCAACAATATGGAACTGCGTTCCATGCCGCTGGGCACCGTCGTGCACGCCATCGAGCTCAAGCCCGGTGGCGGAGCAAAGATCGCCCGCTCGGCTGGCGCCAGTGTGCAGCTGGTTGCGCGTGAAGCCAACTGGGCGCAACTGCGGATGCCTTCAGGAGAAATCCGCAACGTTGATTCGCGTTGCCGCGCCACCATCGGTGCGGTCGGCAATGCGGAACAGTCGAACATTTCGTGGGGTAAGGCCGGGCGCATGCGCTGGAAGGGCCGCCGTCCGAAGGTTCGCGGCGTTGCGATGAACCCGATCGACCACCCCCACGGTGGTGGTGAAGGCAAGACGTCCGGTGGCCGCCATCCGGTGAGCCCATGGGGTCAGCTTGAAGGCCGTACCCGCCGTCCAAATAAGCCCAGTGACAAGATGATCGTGCGCCGTCGCCGCACCGGCAAGAAGCGCTGATAGGGAGACGAGATGCCACGCAGTTTGAAAAAGGGCCCCTTCGTCGATGACCATCTGCAAAAGAAGGTCGATCAGATGAATGAGTCCGGTAAGAAAAACGTAATTAAAACCTGGTCACGTCGTTCCGTGATTACCCCCGACTTTTTGGGACATACCTTCGCGGTGCATGACGGACGTAAGCACGTGCCGGTATTTGTCACCGAGTCGATGGTTGGCCACAAACTCGGGGAGTTCGCGCCGACCCGCACCTATCGCGGGCACGACAAGGACGACCGTAAGGCCCGCCGCCGCTAAGCGGTGTGCGACCGTATCGAAACTACCAAGTTAGGCAGGAAACGATGGAAGCCAAGGCGCAGGCGCGATATGTGCGCGTAACGCCGATGAAGGCACGGCGCATCATCGATGTCGTTCGCGGCAAAGGCGCAGTGGAGGCCGTAGAGATCCTCCGCTTCGCACCGCAGGCGGCAGCCGGTCCCGTGCGCAAAGTGCTCGAAAGTGCAATGGCGAACGCTCGTTACCAGGCTGATCAGGCCGACGAAGCGTTCAATGAACATACGCTCTTCATCCGCGAAGCTTATGTGGATGAAGGCCCAACGATGAAACGGTTCCGTCCGCGCGCCAAAGGTGCGGCCGGCCGGATTAATAAGCGCACCAGCCACATCACCGTGATTGTGGATGAACGCGCAGCCGACAAAAAGGAAGGGAAGCGGTAATGGGGCAGAAAGTTAACCCGACCGGGTTCCGCCTCGGCATTACAACCGACCACCGTTCGCGCTGGTTCTCCGACTCCAACAAGGAGGGGGAGCGCTACCGCGACTATGTGGCTGAAGATGTGCGCATCCGCAAGATGCTCTCCGAAGATCTCGAACGTGCAGGCATTGCTCGCGTCGATATCGAACGCACCCGCGATCGGGTACGTGTCGACCTGCATACCGCCCGCCCCGGGATCGTTATCGGACGTCGCGGTGCGGAAGCCGAACGGCTGCGTCGCGCATTGGAAAAGCTCACCGGCAAACAGGTGCAGCTCAATATTCTCGAAGTGAAGAACCCCGAAATTAACGCCCAACTCGTGGCGCAGGGGATCGCGGAGCAGCTCGCTGCGCGCGTCTCCTTCCGCCGGGCGATGCGCAAGGGTATCCAGTCGGCGCAGCGTGCTGGCGCCAAGGGGATCCGGGTGCAGTGCTCCGGCCGTCTCGGTGGCGCTGAAATGTCACGTTCGGAGTTCTATCGCGAAGGTCGTGTGCCGCTGCACACCCTGCGCGCCAACATTGATTACGGTTTCTTTGAAGCTCGCACCACCTTCGGGCGCATCGGCGTGAAGGTGTGGATCTACAAGGGTGATATCACCGATAAGGAACTCGCTCGTGCCGAAGCCAAGTCTGCTCCTCGCGGGGGTCGACGTGGCGAAGGTCGGCGTGGTCGCCGCGGTGATGGTCGCCGTGCGCGCCGCTCAGAAGCCCCCGAGGCGCCCGCCAAGAAGGAAGCGCCCGCGGAACCGACCACCGGAACGGAGGGCTAAGCCATGCTTATTCCGCGCAGAACGAAGTTCCGCAAGCAGCATCACCCCAAGCGCACCGGTCGCGCGAAGGGCGGCACGGAAATTGTCTTTGGTGACTACGGTATTCAGGCGCTTGAGCCCGGATACATCACCAACCGCCAGATCGAGGCCGCTCGTATTGCAATGACCCGCCACGTCAAGCGCGGCGGTAAGGTGTGGATTAACATCTTCCCGGACCGCCCATTGACCAAGAAGCCGGCTGAAACCCGGATGGGTGCCGGTAAGGGATCACCCGAATGGTGGGTGGCAAACGTGAAGCCGGGTCGCGTGATGTTCGAACTCGGCGGTGTTCCTGAGCAGCTGGCACGCGAGGCCATGAGCCGCGCACAGCATAAGCTGCCGATCAAAACCCGCTTTGTAAGCCGTGAGGGTGGTGAAGGCTAGTGGCTATCGGATCCAAGGGTCTAACCCCATCTGATTTGGATGGAATGGACAACGAGCGCCTCGCGCAAGAACTGGCCAAGGCTAAGGAAGAACTGCTGAACCTGCGGTTCGCTGCTGCAACCGGCCAGCTCGAAGACCACGGCCGGATGAAGGCTGTGCGTCGCGATATCGCGCGTATTTACACGATCGTCAACGAACGGGAGCTGGGGATTCGCACAGCTCCGGTGAAGAAGTAGAAAGGGGCTGACCATGAGCGAAACTGCTGAGGCAACCCAACAGCCTACCCAGCGTAACCACCGCAAGATCCGTCGCGGTCTGGTGGTCAGCGACAAGATGGATAAAACCGTTGTTGTCGCGCTGGAAGATCGTGTCAAGCACCCGATCTACGGCAAGGTTATGCGTAAAACCACCAAGGTTAAGGCGCACGATGAACACAACACCTGCGGTGTGGGCGACCTGGTTCGCATTATGGAAACCCGGCCGCTGTCAGCCACCAAACGGTGGCGGGTAACCGAGATCATCGAAAAAGCGAAGTAACGCAACCGCATTGGCGTGGGCCTGGTGGCCCACGCTTTTGCATGCGCTTCGCGATGGTGAGTGAATTCACCATCGGAAAAAATATCGCGAGTAGGCAATCGTTGCGAAGTGCCTTACAATGGGACGGTTGCCTTGTGTGCCAGCACACCGCATCTGGGCGCCACTGGCGCCAGTGAGCTTGGCAAAACGTAAGGCAGTGCAGTAAACCGTTCGGCCAGGCTCGGGTTTCTCGAGAACCGGCACGACGACAGGAGAACACTCAATGATCCAGCAGGAGTCGCGGCT
>JAUNVN010000165.1:0-402 GCA_030537655.1 Bowdeniella nasicola
ATGGCCGACCAGGCCCGCACCATCAGGATCCCGGTGCACATGGTGGAAGTCATCAATAAACTTGCTCGGGTCCAACGCCAGATGCTTCAGGATCTCGGACGCGATCCAACGCCCGAAGAGCTTGCGCACGAACTTGACATGACACCAGAAAAAGTTGTCGAAGTGCAAAAATATGGACGTGAACCGATTTCATTACACACCCCTTTGGGTGAAGATGGCGATAGTGAATTCGGTGACCTGATCGAAGACTCCGAAGCGATTGTGCCTGCCGATGCGGTGAGTTTCTTAATGTTACAAGAACAGCTGCACGCCGTACTCGATACGCTTTCAGAACGAGAAGCAGGTGTTATCTCGATGCGCTTTGGTCTCAATGATGGTCAACCAAAGACGCTTGATGAGATT
>JAUNVN010000165.1:439-3716 GCA_030537655.1 Bowdeniella nasicola
CGTCCGCAAGTTCTGCGAGACTATCTCGATTACGCCCTGCCCGCCGGCGGGGGCCCCCCTGAGGGTGGGCCACAGCTGATTTACGGGAAAAAAATCGCCCGACACTCAGGTCGGGCGATTGATAGCGTTTGGATTGGTTAATGTCCCGGACGTTTTGCGATCACCGTAGCGCGTTCGCGGATGGCGGCACCATGTTTGCGATCATGGTGGCCGCAAAAGCCCAACTCGCCGGTGGTCAGGCGGTACTGCACAACCGCACGTGCACCGCATGCATCACAGCGATCACGTTCGGTCAGATCACGGACCGGGGTGGATGTCGTTACATTTGCCATAACACCATCACACCACTAACCCCCTACAGTTCCTATTGCTGCGTGCCGGATATCGCCAAGGGCTGAATCCTTCCGCGCGCCGAGCCGTTCACGGCGCCAGGGTGCTTTAGCATGGCCATGTGTCTGCATCGTCATATACCGCTCGTCATCTCCAAGTTCTTGAAGGCCTCGAAGCCGTGAGGAAACGGCCTGGTATGTATATCGGGTCAACTGACGCGCGTGGCTTAATGCACTGCGTGTGGGAAATTATTGACAACGGTGTCGATGAGGCATTGGCAGGTCATGCTGACCGCATTGAAGTGACCTTACATGCAGATGATTCAGTAGAGGTGTACGACAACGGACGCGGTATCCCCATCGACAAGGTAAAAGATGTGGGCCTTTCGGGTGTGGAAGTTGTTTTTACCAAACTGCATGCCGGTGGCAAATTCGGAGGCGGCTCATACGCGGTCGCCGGTGGATTGCACGGGGTTGGTGCCAGTGTGGTCAATGCGCTATCCGCTCGTCTTGACGTATCTGTTGAACGAGGTGGAACCACCCACTCGATGAGTTTTCGCCGCGGTGAGCCAGGTGAATTCGCCGCGACTCGTACGCCGTCCCCAGATGACGATTTCACTGCGTTCACCACGAACTCCCGGTTACGTAAATCTGGAAAGATCGCAAAACGCCGTACCGGAACGCGCGTGCGATTTTGGCCTGATCGACAGATATTCCCGGTAAGTGAAACATTTAGCTTGGAGACAATCGCTCAGCGTGCACGACAAACGGCCTTTCTTGTTCCAGGCCTGACACTCCTGGTGCGCGATGAACGTGGCGAGGAGACACTCACCGAGGAATTTCGCGCCGATGGGGGCGTCGTTGACTTCGTTGACTATCTCGCTCACGATTCGCCGCTGTGTAACACCTGGCGTCTTCACGATACCTGTACGTTTAGTGAAACGGTGCAACAGTTAGATCGCAGTGGCCACCTGCAACCCAAAGAAGTGGAACGCGAATGTCACGTTGATATTGCCTTGCGCTGGGGGAGCGGGTTTGACACCACCATGCGTTCATTTGTGAACATCATTGCCACGCCAAAAGGTGGTACCCACGTGCAGGGCTTTGAACAAGCCCTCACCAAAACGTTGCGTAAAGTTATCGATACCCGTGCGCGCGCGCTGAAATATACGGCGAAGGATCCGCGGATTGAAAAAGATGACATTCTTGCGGGCTTGACCGCGGTGGTGACGGTCTCGCTGGCTGAGCCGCAATTTGAGGGCCAAACCAAGGAGGTGCTTGGCACCGCCCAGGTTCGCTCCTGCGTTGCCGCGGTGGTCGAAGACCAACTCGGACAGCTACTGACCTCCAACCGCCGCGAGCTTAAAACCCAGAGTATGGCAGTGCTGGAAAAGGTCGTCGGTGAGATGCGAGCACGCGTGTCAGCGCGGATGCACAAAGAAATTTCACGGCGCAAAAATGCCCTTGAGTCCTCGGCGTTACCCTCCAAACTCGCTGACTGCCGCACGAAGAGCGTGGATGATTCCGAACTGTTCATCGTTGAGGGCGATTCTGCTCTCGGCACGGCCAAACTTGCCCGGTCATCAGCTTTTCAAGCGTTACTTCCCATTCGCGGTAAGATTTTAAATGTCCAAAAAGCGAGCGCTACCGACATTTTAAAAAACGCCGAATGCTCTGCAATCATCCAGGTCATTGGAGCCGGCTCTGGTCGGACCTTTGATTTGGATGCGGTTCGCTACGGCAAGATCATCATCATGACCGATGCCGATGTGGATGGTGCCCATATCCGCACCCTCCTGCTCACCCTCTTCTTCCGCTATATGCGCCCACTGGTGGAGGCAGGCCGGGTCTATGCGGCCGTCCCACCCCTGTTCCGCATCGATATGCACGCCACGAAACGCAAAAAACGAGAAGCGCGGTATATCTATTCTGAAGCCGAACTCGACCGCACTCTAGCGCAGCTTAAACGGGCGAATCGTGGGTATCACGAACCGATCCAGCGCTACAAGGGCCTGGGCGAAATGGATGCGGACCAACTCGCAGAAACGACCATGGATCCGGCACGGCGAACACTGCGGCGGATTTCGATTGCTGACGAGCAGGCGCTGCATCATGCCGAGGATATTTTTGCGCTGCTGATGGGCTCCGAAGTTGCGCCGCGTCGGAAATTCATTGTCGCAGGAGCCGATTCGCTCAGCGCCGGCCAAATTGACGCGTAGGGGTTTTTCCTGCCTGCCGGTATGCTAAAGGACAAGGTGTGCCTCGCAGGAAGGAGGATAGGCGTGGGCGCAAAATCCGGGCGTCGTCGTGAGCTACCACATCCATCATTAGAACGTGCAGAACGTAATCGGTTCACCGCCAGGTCTTTTTTCGCGCGACTGCGTACCTCGCGGCGCGAGCGCACCGAAGCATTTAACCCGCAACCAGCCGGCGTTGAGGACTTTACCGAGTTGAATTGGCGGCGGCTGACCGCCGCGGATTCTGGCGCACTTGCCATCCTGATCGCGCAGGCAGAAGCCGAGGAAAACCCGCCGTATCGGACGACACGCAACGAGGTTGAGGATATCTTCTCGCCCGCTTATCGTCTCGATTGCGTTGGCGGGTTTGATGAGCGTGGCGCGTTGGCAGCCTACGGTCTCGTGCGCATCACGACCGAAGAACCGACCGTGACGATTGTAACGCTCTCGGGTACCGTCCACCCGGACTTGCGTCATCGCACCATCGGGGGAGAGGTTCTGCGCTGGCAGATTGGCCGTGCCCAAGATTTGATCGCCGATATGGATCCTGCTGTCCCCGCATTTGCTGCTATCCATATTGAATCGGGACAAGACGATATGCGCGACTTAGTTGAACGCCACGGCTTTGGCGTTCACGACGAAGTGGTGCAGTTGCGTCGTCAGTTATCCGGACCAATTCCCGAGCGGGAAGTGCCCGCCTCGATTTGTATC
>JAUNVN010000166.1 GCA_030537655.1 Bowdeniella nasicola
CCGGGAACGGGCATGTTTTTATTGGTCAGCCTTACCCTCGTGCTGCGGCAAAACTTCCTGACGGCAACCGCCGCGACCAAAGCGCTCAATACCGCCACCAATATTGGGGCGTTATGTGTATTCTTTGCCGGCGGCCACGTTCTGTGGGCGCTCGCTATTCCCCTTGCGATCGCCAATATGCTTGGAAGCTTTTTGGGGGCACGGATTGTCATCGCCCGTGGCACCGGCCTTATCCGGGTTGCGCTGCTCATCATCGTGGTAGTGCTCGCCGCAAAACTTACCTTTGACGCTATTTCTTTCAGCTAGTGAGACAAACGGAGCGCGAAATGCCAAGAAGCGCGGGTTGAGGCCTACAGTAGGCAGCAATAGCGCTAGCGAAAGGCAAAAGATGACCACAATTGACCACTATTTGGATAACTCCCATGGCCAGGGAGGCTTCGACGCCACGATTGAACCGGTATTGCGTGTGCCCGCAGGTGATGGAAAAACCATCGGTTTCCAAACCGATGATGCCGTCTATGCCCAGCTGCATGAGCGGCGCAGCCTGGAGAAAGTCACCGCGCAAATTAACCCCGTCACCGGTCCGGTCTATGTTGAAGGAGCGAAAGCCGGCGATACCCTCGCGGTGGAAATCGTTGACATCATCTTGGAAGACTACGGCTGGTCAGTCTACCTTCCCGGGGCCGGGGCACTGCAAGATCGGATGGGCGATGAAGTCTTCACCCGCCAGATCCCCCTGACCGATGGAAAAGCTCAGCTCACCGATGATCTCGCAGTGCCGGTGCGGCCGATGATCGGCTGTATTGGAACGGCTCCAGCGAAAGGTGCCGGATCAACGATCATGCCGTCATTTGCTTCCGGCGGCAATATGGATCTCACCGATGCGGCAATCGGCTCAACGGTCTATCTACCGGTCGAAGTTGACGGCGCTTACCTGTCGATTGGGGATATTCACGCCGTGATGGCCCGCGGGGAATCCTCCTTCGTTGCAATTGAAGCCCAAGGCACCGCCGTTGTGCGCGTCGATGTGGTCAAAGATATGCCGCTGCGTGCACCGCGGATCGCCACCCCGGATGAATGGTGCTTCATTGGACTGGGCAACCCGGTACAAGAATCAATCCAGCGCGGCTACGAAGATATGTTCGACTATCTCGTCACCGACCGCGGCTGGGATGCGGGCGATGCCTTCGTGGTGATGAGCGCCGAAGCACACTCCGAACTCGGCGGTCCAACCGGTTCGGATGATCCCGATCCTCTGCACCCCTTTACTGCCAAGGGAGCGGTGACCGTCCACCGGTTACCGCGCAACGTTTTGGGAGAAGAGAGCTAATCTCCCCCACAAGTAATCTGGCCCCGCGCCTATGGCGCGGGGCCAGATCTCTTACTGGTAGGACACGAAGTGAGGTTGGGGTTCAATCTGGAAGGTTTGGCTTTCATTGAGCATTGGTTCATCTTCGTCAATGAAGTTCTTCCAGCCCCACACCACGCCGGCGGGCGCATCCTTGAGGAGAGCCTGCCAGGTTTCTTGCTTTTGTCCCTGGGTTCCCTGCCCATCAGCATGAATCAGCAGCGCGATTTGGGGGTGGCCGGTGCGCACCTGGTCGCGATCACGCAACATCTGGATTTGGAACTGGTGCAAGATCACCATCTTTTGTGGCAGCTCGTGTTCCGCGGTGAATTCGGCGAGATAGTCGATTACCGCATTAACTTCATCAATTTCGACATGTCCAATTCGTTGCAGCGGGATTTCATCAGGACCAAGGCGCCATTCCGGATCGAGGGCGATCCCAACATTGGGGCGTTTGAGCAGTGACTCGTATTGGCGCACCTGGGAAAGAAAGTCGGCACGTCCGGGTTGGAAGTCGAGGATCACATACTGGCCTGCTTGTGTTGCCGCATCGATTAGTGGAACGAAAGTTGTTGGATCCCACTCATTTGAGTAATTACCGTCATCACCGGCAGAACCGCTCGCAACGGTGGCAATAATCTCTAATGCGGGCACGATCGTATCGTCACTGAGTTCGTTGTAGGCAGCTGCCTGGCTCGTTGCACGCGCTACCGTTTCCTCAACTCCCTGCTCACCGAGCACGCCAAGAGACGGACCAACCGGTGAACCGTAAAGGGCAACATAGCGTTTGTTTTTGAAGATTTCATAGCCGCCACCGGGCAGTTCGTGGCCGTTGGCGCGCACTTGGGCCTGCCATTGCAAGGTCGCAGCAGCACCTGCGTCGGCGCTCACAATCACTAGCGGATCGCCTGCGGCAACCGCTTTGGAGGCGTCCTCATCATCCATCCATGTCTCGGCGTCATAGGCATGGATGCCGCTGGCGGCAAGTGAGCCGGCAGCGAGGATATCCTCGTCATCCAACAGCGCAACCGCGCTTTGGTCGCCTACTTCAGCCAGTGTTCCTTCGGCCAGCTTGACTGTTTTCACATCCGCATCCGGCTCGGTTGGCCACGGGCAGGTAAACACCTCATCGTCACCGAGCGACATCAGCTGGTCGAGCGCAACGGTTTTGACCGTTGGCGCTGTCTGCAGCGCCACGTTCGCGAAAGTGTCGTTGACCTCATCGAGGGATTGCACCTGCCATACCTGCGCGTCAATGTCTGCATCCAGCTTGGTTTGTGGCACGACCATGACGGTTTCTACCTGCAGGTCAGCCAGTGTTTTTGCCAGCGAGTCGCCACTGGCGAGCGCGGGCAGATGCAGGGCTTTGGCAAGCGATGCGCCGCATGATGCAGCAAGCGGATTCGCAGGGTCGGCAACCACCGCGACCTTCGCGGAAGTAAAGGCAGCCGTTGCGACATCATTGGTACGCGCATCGATCTCACCGCTCACACTGACCGGCTCACTCAGCTCGTTCACTTCGGCATAGGGTTGCGGCTCACGATTAGCGTTGCCACCGGCGGTGGTCGCATCGGTGCCACAGGCAGCCAGTGTTGTGGTTAACAGGCCAGCCAGCAGCGCAGAAATAGGGCGCGAAAAAGCCACGACAATCCTTCTGGTTGGTGAATATCCCGCCCCTAGTTTGACGTGTTCAGCCGCGCTGTGCAAAAGAAAAAGTATGCCGAAACTCCAGCGGTAGTTGAAGGCACGTTACTGCTTTTCTCCCCTCCTACTGCTGCTTTGCAACCCGATTGCCGCGCCAATATGTCGCAAGTAACGAAGCGGTGTGTCAAGCACCGGTGATTCAGCGCGAATTCAGGTGGGCAAGGTGCGCGCAATCGCAGCGAATATCCGGGCAGGTTTCAGATGCGCATCAAGTTCACTCCACCTGGGTGCAAGCGCCGCTAGATGCTCCATATCTACACTCGCGCTGGCAACTGCAAGGTGGTTTGCGCCGCCACGCCGGCGTGCACAGGTGCTCGTCGCTTGGCCGAGCACTGCGGCAAACATGGTGCGGTAAAACACGAAGGCCTCCTCATCGTTGCAACCCGCCTGGCTGGCAAGAGCGAGGAACCCTTCGGGAAAGCGCAGACCGGCAGGACTGGCGAGCCGACCGGTCGCAATGAGGCGGATCATCCACGGGTGAGCGACCAAAAAGTCATGTAGACAGCTGGCGAGCGCGATCGCTTGGTCGTGCGGCGTACCCGCAGGTGGCGGGAATTCGATGCGTTCAGATACGCGCGCGACAACCGCCACAAGCAGTGCGTCACGATCAGCAAAGTGGCGATACAGTGCCATTGGTGTCACGCCCAAGC
>JAUNVN010000167.1 GCA_030537655.1 Bowdeniella nasicola
GGCGATATTCTCCTGCGGGCCGGGCTAAACTAGGACAGGACATATTGAGCGGAGTGGGGGAGTGCGATGAAGCTGAAATCGCTGCTGTATCAGCTCTATGAACGCAAACTCGCCTCCGGTTTAGATCCCAATCGGATCCCGCGTCATATCGGGGTGATCCTCGATGGGAATCGCCGTTGGGCACGTGCGGTCGGTTCACCCACGGCACACGGCCATCGTAAAGGTGCCGATAAAATCGCTGATCTGCTCAGCTGGTGTGCCGACGTGGGGGTTGAGGTCGTCACCTTGTGGATGTTATCGACCGATAATCTCGCGCGTAGCAAAACAGAAATAGCTGCGCTGCTCGACATTATTTGCACCGCAGTTGCCGATATTGCCGACGATGGGCGCTGGCAGCTGCGCGTGGTTGGCGCTCTCGATCTCCTCCCCGATGCTGCGGCCAAGGAAATCTCAGCAGCGCAGGAGCGAAACCGTGAGCGCGTCAGCTCCGGAGTGGTGGTCAACGTCGCTATTGGCTACGGGGGACGCCACGAAATTATGGATGCGATACGAGCATATTTGCGCCACGCCGAGGCAGCGGGCAAAACCCTGGCTGAGGTTGCCGAAACGATAACCGATCGTGATATTGGCGAAAACCTCTACACCGCTGGCCTACCCGATCCGGATCTGGTAATCCGCACCAGTGGAGAGCAACGCCTCGGAGGTTTCCTACTGTGGCAATCGGTGCATTCGGAATACTATTTTTGTGAAGCGTATTGGCCAGACTTCCGCCGTGTCGATTTCTTGCGGGCACTGCGTGACTTTGGTCAGCGTGAGCGGCGGATGGGACGCTAACTTGCCAGCTGTGTTTCCAAAAAGTCCAAAGCCTCAAGATACCCGCGCCATCCCTGTCCGCTAATGGTATGGGTGACCACCTCGCGGATCACGTTGATCTGGCGGAAGGCTTCGCGTTGATCAACCTTGGAAATATGGACTTCGACAATCGGGACATCCAGGGCGGCGAGCGCATCACGGATCGCATAGCAGTAGTGGGTCCACGCGCCGGGGTTGATGATAAGGGCGGCAAAGTCCCGTTGTGCCAGGCGGGCAATACAACGGCTGACACTGTCGGTTTGTAGGTGGCGCACGGTGGGGGGTTGCTGCCAGGTGCGGGCGTGACTTCGCAGAGCCACCACAATATCCCCCAACGTGGTGTGCCCGTAAATCTCGGGTTCACGCACCCCGAGCATCCCCAGATTCGGACCGTTGATTACCAAAATATCCATGGGCCTGCCCTAGGTGTGGTCAGCGGAAATGTGGGTGAGTGCCGCATCAATTTCTGCTTCGGTGATGTCATCGGCCTGTTCCACGTGGCCGACGTCAAAGGGGAGGATCCAGCGAATCTTGCCGCGCAGCGATTTTTTATCTCCGGCAAGGGCGTCTTTGACCACATTGGCGTCGAAACTGCGGGTTAAATCGTAGCCAAGCTGGGCACAAAGCTGATCAATTTCAGCGGCAAAATCCGCGCGAGCTCCGCGGTTGCGCGCCATGTGGGCTACCGCGCGCAACCCCAAAATGACGGCACGTCCGTGTGGGAGGCGATAGCCAGATTCAACTTCCAGGGCGTGGGCGATGGTGTGGCCGAGATTCAAATTTCGGCGTTCGCCGGCTTCAAATGGGTCACGATCAACCACCCCGAGTTTCACGAGCGCGGCGCGTTCCACCATTGCATAGCGCGCTGCTTCATCCCCACTCGGTCCGGCAATCAGCGCCTTGGTGCCGCGGTGAACAATGAGATCCCACAGCCAGGGGTCACCAATGATTGCTGATTTTAGGGTTTCGCCCATCCCATCGAGGAGCAGGTCACCGGGAAGCGTATTGAGCGCGGTGACATCACCAAGGACAGCGACCGGAGGCCAAAAAGCACCGGCCGCATTTTTTGCCGCCGACAGGTCCACGCCAACCTTTCCTCCAATTGCCGCATCACACATCGCCAACCACGTGGTGGGCATTTGGATGAAGGGCACACCGCGCAGGTACAGTGCAGCGCCGCACCCGACCATATCGCCGGCAGTACCTCCGCCCAAACCTACCCACGCATCTGAGCGTTCAGCGCGCTTGGAGGCGGCGAATTCGAGCATGGTTTCCACCGTTGCGAGCCGCTTATGTTCTTCTCCGGCCGCAAAGAGCAACTGTCGAGCAGGGGGGAGAGAATCCAAAAGCGCGGGTTGAGCGGCTGCCGCCCGCTCATCAGCAACCACGACCGGCACGCCGGTCGACAGGTCAGAAAGGAGCGTGTGAATAATGCGATGAGGAAAACGCGATGCGAAACAGATGGTCGCGAGACTTGGACCCATCGGGTGATTCCGCGTTGTCGTGGTTTTTAGTAGCAGCCGACCGCGTTGTGAGAGTTCGTGTGCGTCACGTTTGACAATAGCTGCGAGCCGATCAGCAATGGTCCTGGCTAAATGTTCGGCCTGGTCGGTGGCGTCAACGTGAATATCGGCGGCACGATAAAACGGCAACCGCTCGGCGCGCCTAGCCGCGATCTGCTCAGCATCTTGGGTAAGTGGACGCGCATCGGGATCACGTTGGAAACGGTTACGCAACACATGGTCGGGGGCATCGAGCCACACCACCGTGCCGGCATGCCACAGCTGCCAACGTGAGAGCGGATCAACGATTGCTCCACCACCGGTAGCGATCACCGCGGTACCAAGAGTGACGACCTCGGTGATCAGGGCGCTTTCTTTCTTCCGAAATTCCGGCTCGCCATAGCGGCGCAAATAGTCCGCCGGAGTGATGCCATGGGCGTGGGTGAAGCGCTCATCGAGATCGTAAAACGGCAGGTGTAACAGCGTGGCAAGCTCCCGGCCGACCGTGGTTTTTCCGACGCCGGGCATGCCGACAAGAATCACACTAGACATCGTTTGCACCTACTTCAGTTAACACCGCTTCGTACATAACCGCTTCGGGGGCAGTTTCACCCAGCCAGATTTCAAATGCGCGCGCCCCTTGACTGGCGAGCATATGTGCGCCGCCACGCGCAATCGCCCCGGCGGCACGCGCCTTGGCCACCAGTGCGGTTGGAGTGGGACGGTAGACAAGATCAAAGACGGAAAGGTCGGCGCGTAACAGCTCTTGGGCGATGGGAAGTTCACGGCTTTCAGTTCCAATCGGGGTGGCATTGACGAGCAGGTCTACCTGCGGGACGACCTCATCGATGCGATCCCACGTGCCGGTGCTGCGCGCCAAAATATCAACGGCAATCCCCGCATCATCAAGGACCTGCTTCACCGCGCGCGCCGCCCCACCATTGCCAAGGATCGCAGCTGAGGAGATGGCGGCACCACCCTGGTTGCCACCGCGCTCTAATCTGGCCATCACCAAGGTGGCGATCTCATTGATAATCGCAAAATAGTCAGTGTTATGGCCGACCAGTTCCCCGTCAACAACTTCGATGGTGTTGATTGCGCCGAGCTGGGCGGCAGCATCGGAGAGGCGATCACATGCCCGGGCAGCAGCGATCTTATGGGGGACGGTCACATTGGCACCCCCACCGCTGGCGCGGAGCTCATCAAGCACGCCAGCGAGATCCTCGCTGGGACAATCACGCAGCTCGTAGCGGTGATCCATTCCAAGTGCAGCAAAGGCGGCATGCATCATCGCCGGAGAGGCACTGTAGCCAATATTGTGGCCAAGGAGGTAAA
>JAUNVN010000168.1 GCA_030537655.1 Bowdeniella nasicola
TGTTCCTCCCCTGTTACCGCGGTTCATTGCGGTCAACGCCGCCGGCAAACCCCGCCGTCCCGAAGATGTGGGCGCTGATGAACTCGCCGAAGCGACATTCGTCCCCCTTGAAGAAGTGATCGGAGAATATCTTGACCACCTCTTCCCGGGGATGGAGGTAGTGGAACACTACACCTTCCGGGTTACACGCAATGAAGATCTGGAAGTGGAAGAAGACGATGCTGAAAACCTGCTGAAAGCTCTCGAACAAGAGCTCGTGCGGCGGCGTTTCGGTCCGGCGGTGCGCCTGGAAGTGGCCAAAGGGATCTCCAAGAGTGTCAAACGGATGCTCATCCGTGAACTTGGGGTGAGTGACCAAGACGTGTTCGAACTGCCAGCACCTTTGGATTTACGGGGTTTAAACCTGATCCACGACCTCGACTTACCGCACCTGAAATACCCAAAATACGTGGCGGTGACCGCTGAGCGGCTAGCCCAGGTGGAATCGGCAACGCCCACGGATTTTTTCGCCGCCATCCGCGAAAATGAAATCCTCTTGCACCACCCCTACGAGTCGTTTTCCACCTCGGTGCAACAATTCCTTGCCCAGGCGGCAGCCGACCCGCAAGTGCTTGCCATCAAACAAACCCTCTACCGCACCTCGGGTGACTCCCCGATTGTCGACGCCCTCATCCAGGCAGCCAATGCGGGCAAACAGGTCCTGGCACTGGTGGAAATTAAAGCGCGCTTTGATGAGCGGGCCAATATTTCGTGGGCGAGGAAACTCGAACAGGCGGGCGTGCACGTGGTCTACGGGTTGGTGGGGCTGAAAACCCACTGCAAACTCTCCTTGGTGGTACGGCGCGATATTGGCGGCTTACGCCGGTATTGTCACGTCGGGACGGGCAACTACCACCCGAAAACGGCGCGCGGCTATGAAGATCTCGGATTGCTCACCTGTGAGCCCAATACCGGTCATGATCTCACCCGGCTCTTTAACCAACTGTCAGGCTATGCACCCAAGACCGAATTCCACCGCCTCCTCGTGGCGCCCCGAGAAATTCGGACCGGGCTGATCGATCGGGTTAACCGCGAAATTGACAACCATCTGGCCGGAAAAGATGCGTGGATTTCGCTGAAATGCAACTCGATTGTTGATGAAGCAACCATCGATGCGCTCTACCGTGCCTCCCAGGCGGGAGTGCCGGTCAATCTGATTGTGCGCGGGATCTGTGCGCTGCGCGCCGGGGTGCCGGGATTGTCAGAAAATATTCGGGTGCGTTCAATTTTAGGTCGCTACCTCGAACATGCGCGTATCTACGCCTTTGCTAATGATGGCCAGCCCGATATTTATATCGGCTCAGCTGACCTGATGCACCGGAATTTGGATCGGCGAGTAGAAGCACTGATCAAAATTAAAGATCCCGAACACGAACAGCGCCTCCTTAACCTGTTGGAGATGAGCGTTGCCCCCACCACCATGTCCTGGCACTTACAGCCCGATGGCACCTGGGAGCGGCACGCTTATAATCAGGACGGTGAACCCCTCGATGACCTGCAAGAACACCTGATGGCAGTCACCAGGCAACGGTTCACCACGATCTAGTATTACCCAACAGAAAGTGAGCCAGCGTGAGCCCGACGGTGCACGCGGCCGGAGCGCTGGTGTGGCGTGAGAAAAAAGGCCGGCTGCAAGTCCTCCTTGTCCACCGCCCGTCCTACCAGGACTGGTCATGGCCGAAAGGCAAAGTGGATAAAGGAGAATGGTTGCCGGCAGCGGCAGTGCGGGAAGTGGAAGAAGAAACCGGCTACCGCATTGCGTTAGCCGCGCCGCTTTCCACGGTGCGCTACCGGTTGGTGAGCGGGAAATGGAAAGTGTGCCACTACTGGGCTGCCGAGCTCACCGATTCGTTGGGGCCGTGGGCGCAGGCACGAGCGAAGGTGGGACGCGCATCGAAAAAAGAAATCGATGACCACCGCTGGGTTGAGGCATCCAAAGCGATTAAGCGCCTGAGCTACCCCCATGATCGGGCGCCACTTTTTGATCTCCTGGAGCGCTACCACGCGGGACGTCTCCAAACCCGCACGCTGATGATCCTGCGCCATGCGCGGGCTAAGCGGCGCCAGCGTCACGGCGGGAAAGAAGCGAGTCGACCACTGACCTCGCGGATCGGGGTGAATCAGGCTCATCGTCTTCCCGCACTGCTGTCGGCCTTTGGTGCCCAGCAGTTGGTGACCTCACCGTGGAAACGCTGCGTCGATACCCTCACCCCGTATGCACAGCTGAGTGGGATTGACCTGCAGCGCGAAAAAGCCCTCACCGAATCCCGCCACGGCGCCAACCCCGAAGCGGTGGAACAACTGGTGCGGCGAGCGGCCAAAAGTGGGGGAGTCCCACAGGTAGTGTGCACCCACCGGCCGGTTTTGGAAACGGTGATGGCGACTTTGGCAACGATCACGCCGGCGCGCCTGCGCGCCGACCTGCCCCGTGAGGATCCCTGGTTGGATGTCGGTGAACTGCTCATCGCGCATCTGGCAGTGCATCACAAACACGGCTGGGCGCCAATCGCACTTGAACGCTATCGCAGCTAGGCGGGACTAGGGCAGGATCGGGCTGGCTAGGAAGTAGATCAGCGCTGCGACGCCCGCGGCTGCGGGAATGGTGAGCACCCAGGCGATTGCAATATTGCCGGCAACCCCCCAGCGCACCGCCGATAACCGCCGCGTGGCACCCACGCCCATAATTGCCGAGGTGATCGTGTGGGTGGTGGAAACCGGAGCTTGCCAAAAGGTGGCGGTGGCATAGAGCACCATGGCGGAAACTGTTTCCGCAACGAAACCGCGCGCGGGATCCAACTCGATCATTTTGCGTCCCAAGGTGCGCATAATACGCCACCCACCCGAGTAGGTGCCCAGCGAAATTGCCGAGGCGGCCGCGAGTTTCACCCACAGGGGGATGCCATCATCGGGATTTGCCCAGCCGTGAGCAACCAGCGCTAGGAAAATCACGCCCATGGTTTTTTGGGCATCCTGGAGGCCGTGACCAAGGGCCATCAACGCGGCCGAGATTGTTTGCAAATACCGAAACCGCCGCATTGCGGGGCGATAGGTGGCATTGCGCATCAACCACAGTAACGCCACCATGGCCACATAGGCGAAAAAGAAGCCAATCAGGGGGCTGATGACCATGGGGATGACGACCTTATCGCCAATGACGGTCCACTGCACCTGACTGGCGGAGGCAAGTCCCGCTCCGGCGAGCCCACCGATGAGCGCGTGGGAGGACGACGATGGCAGACCAAACCACCAGGTAATTAAATTCCACACCACCGCGCCAATCAGGCCGGCAAAGACCACGGTAAGCCCGTGGACCCCTTCGGGCGTATCGATAATGCCCGACCCGATCGTTTCAGCCACCCCGGTTCCTAGCAGTGCCCCGATCAGGTTCATGATCGCGGCCATCGCCAGTGCGGTCCGCGGGCGCAGTGCCCTGGTGGACACGGAGGTGGCAATGGCATTGGCGGCGTCGTGAAATCCGTTGGTGTAATCGAAGATGAGAGCGACGACAATAACAAGAATGACGAGGAAACCAGCGAAATCCACGTCACGACTCCTTAACCACGATCGTTTCGATCGTGTTTGCGAGCCGCTCGAAAGCGTCAACCCCCTTTTCCAGGGA
>JAUNVN010000169.1 GCA_030537655.1 Bowdeniella nasicola
CAACCGGTGAGGGAATTTCGGTATCAACCTTGTCGGTCGAGACTTCCAGCAGCGGTTCATCAACCTCGACTGCATCACCTTCGGCTTTCAGCCACTGCGTGATGGTTCCTTCAGTTACCGATTCGCCAAGGGCCGGCATCGTTACCTGTTCGCCTGGCCCTGCGCCAGTGTCGCTGCCCGCATCAGCCTTGGGAGCATCATCGGATGTTGTTCCATCCTCGTTGTCGTTACTGGGAGCATCTTCTCTTCGGTCATCTCCCGACTGCTGTGCTTGCTGATCACGATTATCGGCTGGTGCTTCATCACCACCACCGATCCGGCAGAGCACCTGCCCGACTTCAACCGTGTCATCTTCTTCAGCCAGGATTTCAACGAGCACCCCGGCAACCGGTGAGGGAATTTCGGTATCAACCTTGTCGGTCGAGACTTCCAGCAGCGGCTCGTCAACCGCCACTTCATCACCAACTGCCTTCAACCACTGGGTGACTGTCCCTTCGGTAACAGACTCGCCCAGTGCTGGCATTTCTACTGCTTCAGCCATTGCGCCTCTCCTTTTCCGCTTAGCTGTGAGCGTGCAGTGGCTTACCCGCCAGTGCGAGCGCCGCTTCGCCTAGTGCTTCGTTCTGTGTGGGGTGTGCATGGATCAGCGGAGCAACATCTTGTGGATATGCTTGCCAATTCACCATGAGTTGTCCTTCACCGATTAGTTCACCAACGCGTGCGCCGATCATGTGCACACCCACAATCGGACCGTCGTGAACTCCGACAAGTTTGATGAACCCGGTGGTTTTCAAAATTTGTGATTTGCCATTGCCGGCGAGATTGTAATCAATAGTTTTCACCGCATCGCCGTATTCTTCACGCGCTTGGGCTTCGGTGAGGCCTACCGAGGCGATTTCCGGTTCGCAATAGGTGACCTTGGGAATATCGCGATCCAGAACGACGGCGGGATTCAGGCCCGCAATTTCTTCGGCCACAAAAATACCGTGCGCAAATCCGCGGTGGGCAAGTTGTAAGCCCGGAACGATATCGCCAACTGCAAAAATATTGCCAATGCCAGTGCGGAGTCGCTCATCGGTCAACACGTAGCCGCGATCCATGGGGATTCCAACCTCGCTATAGCCCAAGTCCTGGGTGACTGGACCGCGTCCAATTGCCACGAGGAGGATTTCGGCTTCGTATTGCTCTCCGTTTTCAGTCGTGACGACCACCCCGTCGTCACTTTGTTGCGCCGAGGCAAAACGGGTGTTTGTTTTAAACGTAATCTTGCGCTTCTTAAAGGAACGTTCGAGCGTTTTCGAAATGGATTCTTCCTCATTGGGAACCAGGTGGGGAAGCGCTTCAATGATGGTGACATCAGCGCCAAAAGACTTCCACACTGATGCGAATTCAACGCCGATCACACCCCCGCCAAGGACGATTGCAGATTTTGGGACGACATCAAGTTGGAGTGCCTGTTCGCTGGTGAGGATCCGGCCGCCGATTTCGAGTCCGGGAAGACTGCGTGAGTACGAACCGGTAGCAAGCACAATGTTCTTGCCTCGTACCTGGTTGCCATCAACTTCGACCGTGTGCTCATCAACGAGTTTGCCCCATCCGCGAATCAACTCGACTTTGCGAGAAGCAACCAGGCCTTCCAATCCTTTATGCAGTCGTGCGACGACGCCATCTTTATATTTATTGACGCCGCCCATATCGATGCCATCCAACGACATTTGCACACCAACGGCTGCCGCTTCTTTTGCGCTGTCAGCAAGTTCAGCTGCGTGCAGGAGGGCCTTGGTGGGAATGCATCCGCGGTGCAAACACGTGCCACCAACTTTGTCTCCCTCGATAAGGGCTACCTTCAGCCCCAATTGGGCGCCACGCAAAGCAGCGGCATATCCGCCACTGCCCGCACCCAGAATGACGATGTCGTATTCCGGTGATTCTGTCACGTATATCTCCTCAGGTGGGGGCCCGACGGGCCTGCTTCGGGACTATTGTCCCACGTTGTGTGGGTTGTGCGCTGTGGTTGAGGTGGTGTTTTTCACGTGAGTGTGCCCACCACCGCCATGGTGCGGTGGTGGGCACATAGGGAAGAAAATCACGCGTTTACTTCGAAGTTTTCCAAGAGATTTACCAAGGTTCGTACCGCAAATCCGGTTCCACCCTTGTGTACGTAGCCATAGGGGCCTTCTTCCCAAAAAGCCGGTCCAGCAATATCCAGGTGTGCCCAGGAAATATCACCGACGAAGTGCTGCAAGAATAACCCGGCCGAGAGCATCCCACCCATGGGGTGGCCAATATTTTTCAGATCCGCGATCGGGGATTTCAAACCGCTGCGCAGATACTCGGGCAGAGGCATCGGCCAGAATGCTTCACCGGCGGCATCGGCCGCAGCAACAACGTCGGACCGTAACTCGTCACTGCCCATCACACCGGCCATTTTTTCACCGAGTGCCATCACTGCCGCACCGGTGAGCGTTGCAACATCGAGAATCGCATCGGGAGTATCCTTTGCCGCGCGTGCCAGCGCATCAGCCATCACGAGCCTGCCTTCGGCATCAGTGTTGAGAACCTCAACAGTCGTACCGTCATACATGGTGATCACATCACCGGGTCGCTGTGCGGTTGCGCCGGGCATATTTTCTGCGAGCGCCAAGTAGGCGGTTACCTTTAGGGGTAACCGCAAGTCGGCAGCCGCAGCAATCGTATTGAGCACTGCCGCCGCTCCGGCCATATCGCATTTCCTCGTCATCATTGACTTGGGAGGCTTGAGGGACAAACCACCTGAATCGAAGGTAATGCCCTTGCCCACGAGCGCCACATGGGCGTTAGCACCGCGCGGTGCCCACTGCAGTCGGACGAGGCGTGGCGCATTGGTCGCACCCTGTCCCACACCGAGCATCCCACCGAAGCCTTCTGCTTCCAGCTGGGTTTCGTCGAGAATATCGATCTTCAATTTGCGTTCTTTTGCGATCTGTAACGCATAGTCGGCAAAGGTTTCGGGGAAGAGATCATTGGGGGCCATATTCACCAGGTCCCGAGCACGATTGACTGCAGTCGCTAAAATACCAGCTCGCGTGGCAGCTGCTTTGGCATCGCTGTCTTTAGCTAACGGCGTGCACACCGTAACTTGCGCGACCGGGTCTTTGTCGCACGCGCGGTACTGCGCAAAGGCATAAGAACCCAAAATTGCGCCTTCGGCAATAGCTCCAACCTCTTCAGCGCTGGAAGTTGGCAGTGCGATCGCAACGTGGTGATAGCCAGCTAGCTGACGCACTGCCGCTCCGACTGCTTGACGCAGTGTTTCCGGATCGGGGTCGTTACCGACACCCACGAGTGCAACGGGCATATCAACCACGTCTGTGGCGATCTGGGTGAGCTCACCAACCTTGGAGCTCACGTGCAGGGAGGAGATGATCGAAGCGAAGGTTTTATCGGCCTTCGCAGTGATGATCGGTCCGCCAAAGGGAACCGTTTCATCATCGACCAAAGTCGTGCCCACCAATAGCACA